>NZ_JAFBKA010000009.1:0-206108 GCF_022760795.1 Pseudomonas sp. BP01 | reverse complement strand
AAGAGACAGTCCCACAGGTACTCCACAGGTCTTGAGAACTTTGGAGTACCTGTGGGAGCTGGCTTGCCGGCGATAGGGCCAGTACAGACCGAAACAAAAAAGCCCCGGCATCGCTGCCGGGGCTTTCTTTACTGCCTGTAACTCAGCTTAAGCCTGAACCACCGGGATCTTGGCGTTGGCTGCCGCTTCGCGGAACTCCGCGATCTGGTCGAAGCTCAGGTAGCGGTAAACGTCGGCAGCCATGCTGTCGATGTCTTTCGCGTACTGCATGTACTCTTCGACGGTCGGCAGCTTGCCGATGATCGAAGCGACAGCAGCCAGTTCGGCCGATGCCAGATACACGTTGGTGGCGTCGCCCAGACGGTTCGGGAAGTTACGGGTCGAGGTGGAGACCACGGTCGAACCGGTCTGCACACGTGCCTGGTTACCCATGCACAGCGAGCAGCCTGGCATTTCCATGCGCGCACCGGCTTTGCCGTAGATGCCGTAGTAGCCTTCTTCGGTCAGCTGGTGAGCATCCATCTTGGTTGGCGGAGCCAGCCACAGACGGGTCGGGATACCGCCCTTGACCTTGTCCAGCAGCTTGCCGGCAGCGCGGAAGTGACCGATGTTGGTCATGCACGAGCCGATGAACACTTCGTCGATCTTCTCGCCCTGTACCGAAGACAGCAGGCGGGCATCGTCCGGGTCGTTCGGCGCGCAGAGCACAGGCTCTTTGACGTCGGCCAGGTCGATTTCGATGATTTCAGCGTACTCGGCATCGGCGTCAGCCGACAGCAGCTCAGGCTTGGCCAGCCAGGCTTCCATGGCCTGGGCACGACGCTCCAGGGTACGTGGGTCGCCGTAGCCTTCACCGATCATCCAGCGCAGCAGGGTGATGTTGGAGGTCAGGTACTCGGCAATGGCCTTTTCTGGCAGCTTGATGGTGCAACCGGCAGCGGAACGCTCGGCCGAGGCGTCGGACAGTTCGAAGGCTTGCTCGACGGTCAGTTCGTCCAGGCCTTCGATTTCCAGGATGCGGCCGGAGAAGGCGTTTTTCTTGCCTTTCTTCTCGACGGTCAGCAGGCCCTTCTGGATGGCGTAGTAAGGGATGGCATGAACCAGGTCACGCAGGGTGATGCCGGGTTGCAGTTTGCCCTTGAAGCGCACCAGGATCGACTCTGGCATGTCCAGCGGCATGACGCCGGTGGCGGCGGCAAAGGCCACCAGGCCGGAACCGGCCGGGAACGAGATGCCGATCGGGAAGCGGGTGTGCGAGTCGCCACCGGTACCTACGGTGTCAGGCATCAGCATGCGGTTCAGCCAGCTGTGGATGATGCCGTCGCCTGGGCGCAGCGACACGCCGCCACGGGTGCGGATGAAGTCTGGCAGGGTGTGGTGGGTGGTGACGTCGATCGGCTTTGGATAGGCCGCGGTGTGGCAGAACGACTGCATCACCAGGTCAGCGGAGAAGCCCAGGCACGCCAGGTCTTTCAGCTCGTCGCGGGTCATCGGGCCAGTGGTGTCCTGGGAACCGACGGTGGTCATCTTCGGCTCGCAGTAGGCACCTGGGCGCACGCCCTGGCCTTCTGGCAGGCCACAGGCACGGCCGACCATTTTCTGCGCCAGGGTGAAGCCCTTGCCGGAGTCGGCAGGCTGCTCTGGTTTCTTGAACAGGTCGGAAGCACCCAGGCCCAGCTCGGCGCGGGCTTTTTCGGTCAGGCCACGGCCAACGATCAGCGGGATACGGCCGCCAGCGCGGACCTCGTCCAGCAGCACTTCGGTTTTCAGCTCGAAGTTGGTGACCAGCTCGTCGCTTTCGTGGCGGCGTACTTCACCTTTGTACGGGTAAACGTCGATGACGTCGCCCATGCCCAGGTTGGTGCAGTCGAATTCGATCGGCAGGGCGCCGGCGTCTTCCATGGTGTTGTAGAAGATCGGGGCGATCTTGGTGCCGAAGCAGAAGCCACCAGCGCGCTTGTTCGGCACGTACGGAATGTCGTCGCCGAAGAACCATAGTACCGAGTTGGTAGCGGATTTACGCGAGGAGCCGGTACCGACCACGTCACCTACATAGGCAACCGGGAAGCCCTTGGCCTTGACGGCTTCGATCTGTGCAAGCGGGCCGACCGAACCAGGCTGCTGCGGCTCGATGCCGTCGCGGGCCATTTTCAGCATGGCCAGGGCGTGCAGCGGGATGTCAGGGCGCGACCAGGCGTCCGGAGCAGGCGACAGGTCGTCGGTGTTGGTTTCGCCTGGCACCTTGAACACGGTCAGGGTGTACTTCTCGGCGATGGCCGGGCGGGCGGTGAACCACTCGCCGGCAGCCCAGGAGTCCAGCACGGCCTTGGCGTGAGCGTTGCCGGCCTTGGCTTTTTCGGCCACGTCGTGGAATGCATCGAACATCAGCAGGGTGTGCTTGAGCTGTTCGGCCGCGACGGCGCCCAGTTCGGCGTCATCCAGCAGTGCGACCAGCGTTTCGATGTTGTAGCCGCCCTGCATGGTGCCGAGCAGTTCGGTGGCATGCTTGCGGTCGATCAGTGGCGACTGGGTTTCGCCCTTGGCAACAGCAGAGAGGAAAGCAGCCTTGACGTAGGCAGCTTCGTCGACCCCTGGCGGTACGCGGTTGGTGATCAGGTCTACGAGGAAGGCTTCTTCGCCGGCCGGCGGGTTTTTCAGCAGCTCGACCAGGCCTGCAGTTTGTTCGGCGTTCAGCGGCTGGGGCACGATACCCAGGGCGGCACGCTCTTCGATGTGTTTGCGGTAGGCTTCAAGCACAGTTATTTCCCTCATCAGTGGTCCCTAAAGGGGGTCCGGGACGCTTATCCAGCATTCAATGCACCCATGCGCTGCCACGGCTTTGTGGGCCGCCCAGCCAGAGTCGCAAAGAATCCTTACAGAAGCTGCTTTCAAAGTTTTACGCCTGCAGAACGGGGAGCTGATGAGGGCTGGCACGGGCATGCGAGGGGTGCATGGCCCGGGCCAACGCCGTTCTACCGGATTAACTGTGCTCGTGACGCTTTGAAAACAGCTTCCAACGGACATTGTTGCCTTTGAAAAGGCCGGATGATTCTACGGCAAAAAAAGCCCGAAGGTAAGGCGCAGAAGATGACTTTAACGAGTGACCCTGGTTAGACAAAGGGCTAACATGGGCCGGTATTCCACCGCCAAGCTGTTGTTTTTCATGTCCAACAAGTCCATCAAAACCCCTTGCGTCGGCCTGTGCTCCACGGTGTACGGAGACACGGTGTGCCGTGGCTGCAAGCGTTTTCACCACGAAGTGATCAACTGGAACGGCTACGACGACGCGCAGAAACGTGCGGTGTGGCTGCGCCTGGAGCAGTTGCTGGTGCAGGTGATGATGGCCAAGCTGGAAGTGTTCGATAAAAGCCTGCTGCGCCAGCAACTGGAGCAGCGCTCCATCCGCTTTGTCGAGCAGCAGTCGGAATATTGCTGGGCATACCAGCTGATTGCCCGCGGGGCGCGGATGATCCGTGACCTGGAGGCCTACGGCATGGTGTTGCTGCCGGAGTTCCGTGACTGGGAACTGCCGCAATTGCGCGATGCCATCGATCGCGAGTTCTTCCTGCTTTCAGAAGCGCATTACCAGCGCTACATCGCCCCCAGCTTCCTGCGCGATGCCTTGGAGCAGGGGCAAGGCTGAAGCTTCTTGGGTGATGCCATCGGCCTCTTCGCGGGCTTGCCCGCTCCCACAGGAACTCCACAGCCCTCAATAGCAGTGACAATCCTGTGGGAGCGGGCAAGCCCGCGAAGAAGCCAGTGAACGTGGCGAATCAGTCGCCGGTGTATTCGCAACCGCTGGTGCAGGTCTCGTGGATGCGCACTTTCGACAGTTCCGGCATCAGCGGCTTGACCTGGTCCCAGATCCACTTGGCGATCACTTCGCTGGTGGGGTTTTCAAGGCCCGGGATGTCGTTCAGGTAGTTGTGGTCCAGCTGCTCGTAGATCGGCTTGAAGATCGCCTTGACCTCGGCGAAGTCGCGGATCCAGCCAGTGTGCGGGTCGAGCGGGCCGGTCAGGTGCAGGCCGACCTTGAACGAGTGGCCATGCAGGCGGCCGCATTTGTGCCCTTCAGGGACGTGGGGCAGGCGGTGGGCCGATTCGAATGTAAATTCCTTGAAGATTTCCACGCTGTCTTAACTCTGTGTGAATCAATATTGCGCGCAGTCTACCAGCATGGCCGTTACAAGGCTTGCAGGCGTTCATGCAGCCGCCCGGTGGCGACCAGCTCCAGCAACTCGTCGCCCAGGCGCTGGCTTTCAGCGATGGCTTTGTACCAATACCGCTTGCGGCCGGGGGCATCACCCATGAAGCGCTTGAAGTCGTTGCGGTCGGGCAGCTTGCCGTAGGGCAGGGCGGCCAGGTACTGCGGCGAAGGGGTCATCAGCAGCACGTTCTGCAGGCGGGTGGCATCGCCCTTGCGCCAGGGCAAGGCTTTGTCGAACCAGCCCGGTACCACCTTGTCGGTGAAGTGCGGGTACAGCACCAGGTCGTCGCCGCGGTAGGGCAGGTCGAGGTGGTAGTCGAGCAGGCCGCCGTCGCGGTAGGTGCCGGCGCCCGCGCCGGGGATATCTTTCACGCCCTGCATGACCATGGGGATCGAACCCGAGGCGAGCAGGGCGTGGCGCAGGTTGGCCAGGTCCAGCGGCAGGTAGCGTGAGGGGAAGTCAGTCAGCGCGTCGAGCGGCGGCGCGGCGCGCCCGTCGTGCAGGATGATGCGCTCGAAGTGGCGCGCCAGGCGCGATCGGCCGAGCAGGTTGCTGGCCACCACCGAACCCAGGCCCAGGCCCAGGCGGCCGCGATGGTCGTGGGCGAGCTGGCCATGGCTTTTCACTACCAGGATATTCAGGTGATAGTGCGGGTTGGCCAGCAGCTGGCCGTCGCGGCCCTGCAGCAGGTCGTCGAGCATGCGTTGGCAGCTGTGGCTGATTTCCGCCGGGGTGGCGCCCTTGGCGAAATCCAGTTCGGTGTACAACTCGCCCAGGCGACGCAGACCCGCGATGGGGTCTTCGAGGCAGGCGCTGGCGAAGCGCCAGGCACCGATCGAGGCGCCAATCAGGGCGCGCTGGCGCGGCGCCGAAGGCAGCCACTCGCCGAACAGTGCCAGGTCCAGGCCCTGGATACCCAGCGGCTTCGGTCCACCGGCCGCACCTGGCAGCACCCCGACATCGGCTGCCTGCAGGCCGCGCTCGCGGATGAGCCGCAGGGCACGGTCACCGGCCTTGAAGGTGAGGGCGGGGTACTTGATGTGGATGGCGCTCATGGCGGATCTCTTGGGCTTGTAGGAGCAGCCTTGTGCTGCGAAAGGGCCCGTACAGACTACACAACTGTTGTGCCTGCACGGGCCCTTTCGCAGCACAAGGCTGTTCCTGCAGGAGACCGAGGCTGGCTGGCGGCGTAACTGCGCTATCATGCCGCCAGCTGTTTTCAGGTTGAATTAAGGACCGGTGGTTAGTCTTAACCCCGTAGACAACTTACACAGTTCTCAGGAGAGAAGAACGATGAAAACATTGACTGCCCTGTTCGCCGCCGCTGCCCTCGCCCTGGGTGCCAATGCCGCTTTCGCCAAGGATGTACAGCCTGACGAAGTGGTCAAGCTGGTCAACGCCAAGACCATCAAGTCGCTGGACGAGCTTAAAGCCACCGCTGTGGCCAAGCACCCCGGCGCCACCGTCACCGACTCGGAGCTTGAAGACGAGTACGGTCGCTACATCTACAAGGTCGAGTTGCGCGACACTCAGAACGTCGAGTGGGACGTGGCGCTGGACGCCAAGACCGGTGAAGTGCTGAAGGACGAGCGGGACAACTGATGATCCACTTACCGCGGCCGGCGCGCTACCTCGCGCTGGCGCTGCTGGCCGTGTGCTCGCTGGCCGCTGCCCGCGACCTTGACCAGGACGAAGCCCTGAAGCTTCGTCAGAAGGGCGTCATCCTGCCGCTCGAGCAATTGCTGGAAACCGCCCTGGGGCGTCACCCCGGGGCGCGTCTGCTGGAAGCCGAGCTGGAAGAAGACGACGATCGCTACGAATATGAAGTCGAACTGCTGACGGTTGAAGGTGTGGTGCGCGAGATCAAACTCGATGCCAGCACCGGCGCCCTGCTCAAAGACGAGGAAGACGACTGAATGCGCCTGTTGCTTGTCGAGGACAATGTACCGCTGGCCGACGAACTGACCGCCGGCCTGCAGCGCCAGGGCTATGCCGTGGACTGGCTGGCCGACGGCCGCGACGCGGTTTACCAGGGCCAGAGCGAACCCTACGACCTGATCATTCTCGACCTTGGCCTGCCGGGCTTGCCGGGCCTGGACGTGCTGGCTCAGTGGCGCGCGGCCGGCCTGGCCACGCCGGTGCTGATCCTCACCGCCCGTGGCTCGTGGGCCGAGCGCATCGAAGGGCTGAAGGCCGGCGCGGATGACTACCTGAGCAAACCGTTCCACCCGGAAGAGCTGCAATTGCGTATCCAGGCATTGTTGCGCCGTGCCCGGGGCCTGGCCAACCAGCCGAAACTGGAGGCAGCCGGGCTGCACCTGGATGAAAGCCGTCAGTGCGTGAGCCGTGATGGCATGGATGTGCAGCTGACCGCCGCCGAGTTCCGGCTGCTGCGTTACTTCATGCTGCACCCGCAGCAAATCCTGTCCAAGAGCCACTTGGCCGAGCACCTTTACGACGGTGAAACCGAGCGCGACTCCAACGTGCTGGAAGTGCACGTCAACCACCTGCGGCGCAAGCTGGGCCGTAGCGTGATCGAGACCCGTCGCGGGCAAGGGTACATTTATGCCGGGAGCGCCGAGTGAAGTCGATCCAGGCGCGCCTTAGCCTGGGCCTGGTGGCGGTGCTGGTGGTGGTCGGCGTGGTGCTGGCGCAACTGACCTTGTGGCTGTTCGAAGCTGGCCTGCAACGCTACCTGGAAAACGGCCTGCGCAAGGAAAGCGAGAACCTGCTGGTGGCGTTGGTGCGTGGGCCGTCCGGCATGCAGCTGGATGAGCGGCGTATTTCGGCTGCCTACCAACGGCCCTTTTCCGGTTACTACTTCCGCATCGATTTTGACAAAGGTACCTGGAGGTCTCGTTCGCTGTGGGACATGGACATGCCCAAACCATCGGCGCCCGGGCTTTCCGATAGCCATGAACTCGGCCCGGAAGGGCAGCAACTGCTGGCCCTGCGCGCCGACTACCGGCGCCTGGGTCAGGACATTTCGATCAGTGTGGCACAGGACTATTCGCCGGTGCGCGAAGGTTTCCGGCGCATGCAGCAGATCGGCCTGGGCATGGGTCTGGTGGCGTTGATCCTGGTGTTGGTGCTGCAGCGCATCACGGTTACCCGCTCGCTGCGCCCGCTTGAGCGGGCACGCCAGCAGATTGCCCAGCTGCAGCAGGGCCAACGCTCGCAGCTGGATGAGGAGGTGCCCAGTGAGTTGGCACCGCTGGTAGGGCAGATCAACCACTTGCTCAGCCATACCGAAGACAGCCTGCGCCGTTCGCGCAATGCCCTGGGTAACCTCGGGCATGCGCTCAAGACGCCGCTGGCGGTGCTATTGAGCCTGGCCTCCAGCGCGCGCCTGAAGGATCTGCCGGAGGTAAGCGCGCAGATGCGTGAGCAGCTTGAGCAGATTCAGCAACGGCTGGCGCGAGAGCTGAACCGTGCGCGGCTGGCAGGGGATGCGCTGCCGGGCGCGCAGTTCGATTGCGACGCCGAGCTACCGGGGTTGCTGAGCACGTTGGGCATGATTCACGGGGAGGGCTTGCTACTGGCCAGGGACGTGCCACCCGGGTTGCTGCTGCCGTGGGACCGCGAGGACTTCCTGGAGCTGCTGGGTAACCTCCTGGACAACGCCTGCAAATGGGCGGACAGCGAGGTGCGAATAAGCATTGCGCCGAATGCCGGGGGTTACCAGCTGTGGGTCGATGACGATGGCCCAGGCATCCCTGAGAGCCAACGGCTGCAGGTGCTGGAGCGTGGCTCGCGGCTGGACGAGCAGGTGGACGGGCATGGGCTAGGGCTGGGCATCGTGCGCGATATCGTCGACGCCTGGGGCGGGCGTCTGGCCTTGGAACAGAGCCCGCTGGGCGGGTTGCGTGTGAGCATCGACCTGCCGCGCAAGGCTCGGTAATGCCGGGGCCGCTGTGCGGCCCATCGCGACACAAGGCCGCTCCCACAGGTGTACCCAATCCGCCGAAGCCATGTCAGTACTGCAAAAAAATTGCAGTACAGCCGCAGTTTTTTGAATTAGCCCAATTTCCCTCCACCCGGCAAAATCCCCCTCATGAAACCCTGCGGTTTCCATCTCTCCACGGACGGAGCCCCTTGCGGTATTGCACGCGCAATACGAGGCCCAGGCCAGCTCGGCTGGGCTTTCTTTTTAATTAGAAAAAACCAAGATCCCGATTACTTAAATGTCTGCCTCGCGTTCCGAAAGCCGTCTGCAGCGCCTGTTGCCGGCGCCCCTGAATACCTCTCCAAAAGAATGGTTGCGTGCCGGAATCGGCGCGTTGCTCGGTTTGTTCCTGGCTGGCTGGCTGACCAGCATGGCCTATGGCCCCGGCATCGCCTTGCACCTGCTGGGCCCGCTGGCGGCCTCGGCAGTGCTGGTATTCGCCGTGCATTCCGGCCCATTGGCCCAACCTTGGCCGGTGCTGGGCAGCTACGCACTGGCGGGCGCGGTCGGCCTGGCCATGCGCCAAGGCTTCGGCCCGGAACTGTGGGTGGCCGCTGCGGCCTTGGGCATCTCGATCCTGGTCATGTGCCTGCTGCGCTGCTTGCACCCGCCAGGTGGCGGGGTGGCGGTGAGTGCAGTGCTGGCCGACTCAGGGCTGACCGCCATGGGTGACCACCTGCTTGAGCCAATTCTGCTCAATGCACTGATCCTGGTGAGCGTGGCGGTTATCTACAACCGCCTTACCGGGGTGCGCTACCCGAAGGGCGTAGCGCCGCGCAAAGACTTGCACCACACCCATGACCCACTGCCCAGTGAGCGGGTCGGCATCCGTGGCGAGGACCTGGACCAGGCTCTGGAAGAGCTGGGTGAGTTCGTCGATGTCACCCGTGACGAGCTGGAACGCATCATCCTCGCCACCGAGCAGCACGCCCTGCAGCGCAGCCTTGGCGGTATCACTGCGGCCTCGGTGATGTCGCGCGATGTGCAGTTCGCCACGCCTGACACCACGCTGGAGCAGGCCTGGAAAATGCTGACCAGCCATCACCTGAAAACCCTGCCGGTGCTGCAGCAGGGCAAGCTGGTGGGTATCGTCAGCCTCAGCGACCTGGTTGGCCCGGCGATGCAGCGTGGCCGCTTCAGCTGGCGCGGTCTGTTCGGCCGCAAGGCGGTGCGCATGGAGCACGTGATGAGCCGGCGGGTGGTCAGTGTCAGCAGTCAACACCCGCTTGAGCGCCTGCTGCCGTTGCTGTGCGAGCAGGGCCTGCATTGCCTGCCGGTGCTCGATGCCGACCAGCTGGTGGGGGTGATTACCCAGACCGACCTGATCGCCGGCCTCAAGCGCCAGCTGCTCAGCAAAGCCGAGGCTTCAGATAACCGGATCCCAGCGTTGTGACCAGTCGCTGGCGCCGGCGGCTACCAGCCGGCGCAGGATGGCGAAGGCCTGTTGCAGGGCTTCGCTGTCGCGTTTGCGTGGGTACACCAGAAAGGTCGGGTAGGTGAATTCCGGCGCCTGCGGCACCCGTTCGAACAGGCCGCTGTCCAGGTACGCCTGCACCACCCGCGTGCGGAAGTAACCGCTGCCGCCCTGATCGAGGATGAACTGCAAGGCCAGTGGGCCCAGGTTGAAGCTGAGCGCTGGGCGGGCGCAGTCGGGCAGGGCGGCATCGTGCTGGCGTCGGAAGGCCTCGCCCCAGTCGATATAGATATAGGGCTCTGGCTGGTCGACCCGGCGCACGCGGATCAGCTTCTCTTCCATCAACTGTTCCACCTGCAGGCCCGGGCCGTAGGTCGGCTGGTACACCAGCGCGGCGTCCAGCAAACCCATTTCGACCTTGCGCAGCAGCGACTCGCCGTCGCTCACTTCGCTGCGGATGGCATGGCTGGGCAGTTCACGGTGCAGGGCACTGACCCAGTCGAGCATCATCGGGTTGCCCAGGCTCACTTCACCGCCCACATGCAGCACTTGCTGGCAGCCCTCGGGTAGCGGCAGGTCACGACGCGCCGCTTCCCAGGTTTGTACCAGCTGGTTGGCATAACTGACGAATGCCTCGCCATCGCTGGTCAGGCTGGCGCCGTTGCGGCTGCGCACGAACAGCTGGCAGCCCAGTTGCTGCTCCAGGCGCTGCACCCGGGCGGTAATTGCCGTTTGTGACACGAACAGGCGTTCGGCGGCGGCGACCAGGCTGCCGCAACGCACGATTTCCAGGAAGGTTCGGGCCTGATCGATATCCATGGGCTGCTCGGTGGCTGAAGGGTGGCCTATTCTAGAGGCTTTGCACCGTTATGGGGCGCTTTTGCGTTGTCTGCAAATTTGCAGGTCGGTTGTGACTTTAGTCCCATGGCGGCGCGGGTGTAGCGGTCCATACTCAGGTTTCGCCCTTCAATAACAACAAGTACCGGGTTCCCTTCGATATGAGCTACCAGCACAGCTACGCCCATTCCATTTCCGACCCTGCCGCGTTCTGGGCGGAACAGGCCGCGCACCTGGCCTGGCACCGCAAGCCTGCCCTGACCCTGCAAGAAAACGCCGACGGTACCCACCGCTGGTTCGCCGATGGCCGCCTGAACAGTTGCTACCTGGCCCTCGATCACCAGATCGAGCAGGGCCGTGGCGAGCAGTTGGCGCTGATCTACGATTCGCCAGTCACTGGCGTGCAGCAGGCCTGTACCTACAACCAGTTGCGCGACGAAGTGGCGCGCCTGGCCGGTTTGCTGCGCCAGCTAGGGGTGCAAAAGGGCGACGGGGTGATCATCTACATGCCCATGGTGCCGCAAGCGGCCATGGCCATGCTGGCCTGCGCGCGGATTGGCGCGGTGCATTCGGTGGTGTTCGGCGGCTTTGCCGCCAACGAGTTGGCCCTGCGCATCGATGACGCCCGGCCCGCGCTGCTGCTGACGGCCTCCTGCGGGCTGGAATTCGACAAGGTGATTGCCTACAAGCCGCTGGTCGACCGCGCCCTGCAGCTGGCCCGGCACCAGCCGCGCAATGTGCTGGTGCTGCAACGGCCCCAGGCGCAGGCTGAACTGCAGCCAGGCCGCGACCTGGACTGGCTGGCAGCCCTGGCCGGCGCCCAGCCGGTGCCACCGGTGGAGCTGGATGCCGGCGACCCGCTGTACATCATGTACACCTCAGGCACCACCGGCAAACCCAAGGGCATCGTCCGGGAAAACGGCGGCAATGCTGTGGCGCTGTGCTATGCCATGCGCCATATCTACGGTATGCAGGCCGGCGACGTGTGGTGGGGCATTTCCGATGTCGGGTGGGTGGTCGGCCATTCATTGATCGTCTATGGGCCGCTGATGAGCGGCTGTACCACGGTGTTCTACGAAGGTAAGCCGATCCGCACCCCGGACGCCTCGGCCTACTGGCGGGTGGTGGAGCAATACAAGGTCAACGCGCTGTTCTGTGCGCCCACCGCCATGCGTGCCATCCGCAAGGAAGACCCGGAGGGCGAGTTGATCCGCCAGTACGACCTCAGCTCGCTGCGCCAGCTGTTCCTGGCAGGTGAGAAGCTCGATTCCAGCACGCATGAATGGTTGGAGCGGGTCACTGGCAAACCGGTGCACGACCACTGGTGGCAGACCGAGACCGGCTGGCCGGTCACCGCGCCCTGTGTGGGGCTGGAAGGCAGTGCGGCAAAGCCGGGCTCAAGCAACCGGGCGGTACCGGGCTACCACGTGCGTGTGGTGGATGACGAGGGGCACTTGCTGGGCCCCAACCACCAGGGCTCGATCGTCATCGCCTTGCCACTGCCACCCGGGTGCAGCCAGACCCTGTGGGGCGACCACGAGCGTTACATGCAGGCTTACCTGCGCACCTACCCGGGGTATTACCACACCGGCGACGGCGGCTTTCTGGACGATGACGGTTTTGTCTACATCATGGGGCGCACGGATGACGTGATCAACGTGTCCGGGCACCGGCTGTCCACCGGCGAAATGGAGGACCTGGTGGCCTGCCACCCGGCAGTGGCCGAGTGTGCGGTAATTGGCGTGCACGATGAAATCAAGGGGCAAGTGCCGTTGGCGCTGGTTGTGCTCAAGGACGGCGAGGGCATTGCCGAGGCGCAGTTGCTGGTGGACCTGGTGGGGAGCGTGCGCGAGGCGATTGGCCCGCTGGCCTGTTTCAACCGGGTTCGGCTGGTGAAGCGGTTGCCCAAGACCCGCTCGGGGAAAATCTTGCGCGCGGTGCTGCGCAAGATTGCCGATGGGCAGGACTATGTGCCGCCTTCGACCCTGGATGACCCGGCGGTGCTTGGGGAGATCGAGGCGGTGCTGGCGGATTTGCCCAGGGCGGGTTGATGCTTTGACCTTCAGGGCCTCATCGCCGGCAAGCCAGCTCCTACAGGTTCATCACAGGCCCTGAAGCCTCCGCCGTACCTGTAGGAGCTGGCTTGCCGGCGATGAGGCCGGTGCGGGCAATGCAGTGCTAGGGGGCTACCTGGTGCAGTTGCCCCAGCCGGCTGCGGGTACGCATCAGGTCGGCAAGCGGCCCGCCCAGGCTCTCTTCCAGCGGCCGTTTGCCAATCACTGTCACCTGTCGGTCCTGGTCATACAACACATCCACCAGGTTGACGAAGCGCTGCTGGGCCGCCAGCGAACATTCCGCCAGGTCATCCAGCCCATCGATGATCCATTCATCGTACTGCTGCGCCAGCGCCAGATAGTCGATCACCGCCGTGGCCTTTTCACACAAATCGTCAAAGCCAAGCACCACCCGCCGGCCATCGATGGCCTGTGCGCGCAGGGGGCGTTTGTTCACCTCAAGTATTACCGGCTGCTCGTGCGGCACGCCCAGCGCCTGGCGCTGGGCTGCCGTCCCTGGCCAAACATAGTGGCCTTGGGTAAAACGCTGGTGCTCGCGGTTGGCCGGCAAGCTGCGGAAGTCGGTGTCGCCACCCACTTCCAGAACCTGCATGCGCCCGTTTATCAGGCGGATCACCGGCAGGAAGCGCTCGTGGTACAGCGGGTTGGGCAATAGCCCTTCGGGTGCGTAATTGGAGGTCACCAGCAGAGACACGCCGCGTGCGAACAGGGCGTTGAAGAGGCGGGTAAGCAGCATGGCATCGCCGATGTCATGCACGTGGAATTCGTCGAAGCACAGCACCTGGCAGCCACCCACCAGTTCGTCGAGGGTCGCCCCCAGCGCATCGTCCAGCGCCCGATGGCGGTGCATGCCCTGGTGGAGGCGGGCAAAGAAGTCATGAAAATGCAGGCGGCGCTTGGCCTCGACCGGCACCGCCTGGAAGAAACCATCCAGCAGCCAGCTCTTGCCGCGCCCCACCGAGCCGTACAGGTACAGGCTGCGCGGCTGGCCTTGTTCGAGCAGTGCCAGTTGTTCGGCCATGCTGTGGATCACCCGTCGCTGGCCATTACTCAGCTGGTAACCCCGGCTTCGGGCTTTGTCCTCGAACCAGTCGAGCAGTTCGCTCTGGTTGGCGGGCGCGCCGCGCAGGCGCTGGCCAAGCTGGCGCAGTGGGGCAGGGATCCAGGCAGACAAAAGCAACGCTCCTTGGGCGATGGCAGGGCAGCGTGCAGCTTGCCCGAGGGCGGCCATTTTGACTAATACAGAAAGTGACCGGCAATGATCACTTCATGCGATAGGTCAGGCTGCACACCGGCATTTGCCTAGGCCTTGCGCTCCAGCTGGCGCTCGATCATGTACTTCACTGCCAGGCGGCGCTCCTTGAGGTGGCGCAGGTCTTCGTCGACGAAGTTGCCTGCCGAGATCGATTCGGCGGCCAGCACCTGGTTGTCGATGTCCATGTACTCATCCAGCAGCCGGTCCAGCGCCTTGTCCTGCTGGCGGCGTTGCTGGACGATTTCACGCGGGTAGTGCAGGTCCTGGTAGAGGTCGTGGGAGACAGGCATGAGGTCCTCCTTGGTCAATGCAATGGGCTTATCTGATTGGAAGGGAGGAATGCGATTGTGTTGAAGCGAAGCGGAGGGAAAGCGACGGATGGTCACGGCCACAACGCTGAAATGACTAACCCGCTGTTTTTTGGCAATTTTTTTTCATCAGGGGGTTCACAGACCGAAAGTTTGTTGTTAAAGTGCCGCGCATTCCAAGACAACAACCCAGTTGTCACTCACTTGGAATTGTCAGAGCAGCGAATGCTGCATCCGATACAGGGGCGTCGCCAAGCGGTAAGGCAGCAGGTTTTGATCCTGCCATGCGTTGGTTCGAATCCAGCCGCCCCTGCCATTTTCCAGATTCAAACGTATCTGCCCGGTGCTTAGAAAGATAAGCGCTGGGTTTTGTCGTTTCCGTATTTTTAATTCCGTCACACGATTGCTGCAGGAGCGGCCTTGCCGGGCCGCTCCTGCAGTCGCGGGTTACCCGGCAATGCCCAGCATCTCGTTCAGCACCCTGGCCAGCTCATCCCCCTGCACCGGCTTCTGGATCACCACGCTGCCCGGCAACTCCAGCCCCTGTAACTCTGCATAGCCAGTCAGGAACACCACCGGCAGATGAGGGAACCCTTCGCGGGCCGCCAGCGCCAGTTGCGCGCCGTTGAATTCCGGCATGGCGAAGTCGGTAAGCAGCAGGTCGATCTCGTTGTCCAGCAACGCCAATGCCTGTTCGCCGCTGTGCGCCTGACGCACCTGGTAGCCATACTGGCGCAGCACGTCGCCCAGCATGTCACGCACCAGATGGTCATCATCCACCAGCAGCACCGTGCGGTTGCGGCCGCTTTCGCTCACCGACTGGCTGGGCATCGGTACCACCGGCTCGCTCACGGCCTGGTCCTTTACTGCGGGCAGGTACACCGCCACCTGGGTGCCGTGGCCAGGCGCGGTGTCGATGCGCACGCCTCCCCCGGACTGCTTGGCGAAGCCGAACACCTGGGCCAGGCCCAGGCCCGAGCCCTTGCCGATGTCCTTGGTGGTGAAGAACGGCTCGAACACCTTGGTCAGCACGTCTTCGCTCATGCCGCAGCCGGTATCGCGGATGCTCAGCATCACGTACTCGCCCAGGTCAGGGTCTTCCGGGCGTTGCGGGCGGCTATCGATGCGGGTGTTGCGGGTGGTCAGGGTCAGCTGGCCGCCGTCAGGCATGGCATCGCGGGCATTGATCGCCAGGTTGAGGATGATCATCTCGGTCTGGGTGGGGTCGGTCAGTGCCTGCCACAGGGCCTGGTCCAGGTCCAGGCGCACTGAGACGTTGCCACCCAGGGTACGGCGCAACAGCTCTTCCAGGCCGGCCAGGGTCTGGTTGAGGTTGAGCGCAACCGGCTCCAGGCGCTGGCGGCGCGAGAAGGCCAGCAGCTGCGACGTCAGCTTGGCGCCACGCTCGCCCGCTTCGCGGATGTGGGTGAGGCGCGTGCGCGCCTTGTCCAGGTTGGCCTTGGCCAGGTCGCGCTCAAGGAAGCTGGCGCCGGTGAGGATCACCGTCAGCAGGTTGTTGAAGTCGTGCGCCACGCCAGCGGTCAGCTGACCGACGGCTTCGAGCCGCTGCATCTGCTGCAGCGCCGCCTCGATGCGTTCGCGTTCGTTGATCTGTTCGCGCAGGCGGGCGTTGGCTTCTGCCAGGCCCAGGGCGGCTTCGCGCTCGCTGGTGATGTCGCGTGCCACCACATACAGCAGGGTGTCTTCCGGCACCACCACCCATGATAGCCAGCGCTGCTGGCCGCCGGCATGCTGGATGCGGCCGACGAAACGTACACTGGTACGGCCATGGGCGAGGGCAGCCAGTTCGGTCAGCAGCAGTTCCTGGTCGGGCTCGGGCAGCAGGTGGAGCAACGACGTTTGGCTCAGGCGCTCGCGGGAGAAGCCCAGGCTGGCTTCCCAGGCGGGGTTGAGTGCGACTGGGGTCAGGTCCTTGTTCAGCACGGCCAGCAGGTCCTGCGACAGCTCCCAGGCACGGTCGCGTTCGCGGGTGCGGCGTTCGACCCTTTCCCCCAGCATCTCGTTTAGCTGACGCAGCGCCTGGGTGGCCAGGCGTTGCGTGTTGATGTCCTGCAGCACGCCGGAAAAGCGCACGCACTGGCCATCGACGAACTGGCTCTGGCCACTGCTGAGCAACCAGCGCGGTTCCAGGCCGTTGGGTGGCGCGATGCGAAATTCGACCCGGTAGCGGCCGCCGCTTTCCGGGCGCATGGCGTGTTCCACCGCCTCACGTACCAGTGGCAGGTCGTCGGGGTAGATACCGGCGTAAAACACTTCAAGGGTCATTTGGGTGCTGGCAGGCAGGCCGAACAGGGTCTTGCAGCGGTCATCCCAGAGCAACAGACGCTCTTGCGGACGCAGGTCCCAGGTGCCCATGCCGGCGGCGTCGATGGCAATCCGCGCACGTGCTTCGACGTCGATCAGGGCCTCTTCGGCGCGGCGCCGGCGCTGGCGTTCCTGTACTTCGGTCAGTGCCCGGCGTACGGCCTTGGGCAGCAGTGGCAGGTTTTTCTTCAGTACATAGTCGGTGGCGCCCAGGCGGATCATTTCCACCGCGTGCTCTTCGCCGTAGATGCCGGACAGGAAGATGAACGGAGTGTCCGGTGCCAGGCGCTGGGCGATGGCCAGCACCTCCGTGCCAGACGAACCCGGCAGCACGCAATCGCACAGGATCAGGTCGTAGCGCGCCTCGCGCAGGGCATGTTCGACACCCACATGGTCGAACACCAGCTGTGACTGCACATGCAGCCCGCTGCGTTCCAGGCGCATGAGGGTAAGCTCGGCGTCCATCGAGCTGTCTTCGACCATCAGGAGGTTCAATGGTGTTTGCTGCATCGTTGCGGCGGCCTCAATTGCTACCGCGACGGTTCAGCCGCAGTGAGCCGGGTGGCGGTTCGTTAAGCACTGCCCAGAATATCCCGAGGTCGGAGATGGCGGCGACGAATTCCTTGAAATCCACCGGTTTGACCACGTAGGCGTTGACCCCAAGTTCATAGGCGCGCAACAGGTCGGGCTCCTCCCGCGAGGAAGTCAGCATCACCGTGGGGATACTGCGCAGTTCGGCGGTGGCGCGTACTTCCCTGAGCACTTCCAGGCCATCGACCTTGGGCAGTTTCAGGTCCAGTAGCAGCACGGCAGGGTTGCCGTCATCGCGTGCGGCATAGGCGTTGCGGCGTAGCAGGTAGTCAAGTGCGTCGGCGCCGTCGCGCAGCACGATGACCTCGTTGGCCAATTGGCTGCGCTCCAGGGCCAGCAGGGTCAGTTCCAGGTCCCGGGGGTTGTCTTCGACCAGCAGGATGGGTTTGAGCATGATGGTAGCGGTGCCTCAGGTAGCAGTGTTTCGGGGGAGGGTGAAGTGGAAGCTTGCGCCCTGGTCGATCTGGCCTTCGGCCCAGACCCGGCCATCATGGCGCTCGATGATGCGGCGCACACTTGCCAGGCCAATCCCTGTGCCCTCGAAGTCTTCCATGCGGTGCAGGCGCTGGAATACGCCGAAGAGCTTGTTGGCATAGGCCATGTCGAAGCCCACGCCATTGTCGCGGATGCAGATCTCGGTTTCGCCAGGATGCTGTACGGCACTGATGCCGATGTGTGCCGGTGTACGGCCGCGTGTGTACTTGATGGCATTGGCGATCAGGTTGCGCAACGCCATGTTGATGAACGCCGGGTCGCCGATCACCTTGGGCAGCGGGGCGATGTCCCAAACGATTGCGCGGCCTTCGTAATCGGGGGCCAGTTCGCTGCGAATGGCTTCGACCAGCGCGTTCAGGTCGACGTCGGACAGGCGCAGGGCGGAGCGGCCCATCTGCGAGAAGTTGAGCAAGTTGTCGACCAGGGTGCCGGCAAAGTGCGCCGCTTCACCGATATGTTGCAGAAAGCGCTTGCCGCGTTCGCTCAGGCCCTGGCCTTCCATTTCGCCAAGCAGTTCGGTGTAGCCGGCGATGTGCCGCAGGGGGGCGCGCAGGTCATGGGAAACACTGTAGGAAAACGCTTCGAGTTCCTTGTTCGAGCGGCGCAAATCGCCGGCCAGCTGTGCCAGTTCTTCGGCTTTGCGCAGGACGATGCCAAGCACGGCGGTGCGCAGTTCCAGCACGCCCTCGATCACCAACGGGTCCCAAGGCTCGCTATAACCGCGCAGTTCTTCCTGCCAGCGTTCGAAACTGTGCCGCGGGTCGAGGTTGCCCTGCGGCCCGACCTGCTTGGTCGGCTGGCCGGCCCAGTTCACCTTGCGCACCTGCTCGGGCCGGAACCACAGCAAGTAGTGCGAGTGGATCTGCGAGATGGCCACCGCCAATACACCACCGGCATGGGTGGCCAGCTCGGGCAGGTCAATGATGTCGCGGCGCACGTTGTCACTGTGGAACACCGTGTCTTCGCCGCGCTGGCCAAGCCAGTGCACCAGCGCGGTCACCTGGGCTTCAGGCGGAGTCTCGCCGATCAGGTCACAGCGTTCGGCCGAGATGACTGCGGCGCCCTGGGCACCGGCAAAGGCCAGCAACACCTGGGGCAGGTCGCGCAGGCCGTCGCTGACGCTGTCGTGATCGGCCATCGACGAAATCATGCGCACGATGTGCTGGCGCAACGCTAGCAGCTTGCGCGTGCTGGCATGGGACTCGCGGGACTCGATCTGCAGCGACAGCACACTGGCCAGCAACTCGCAGGCCGTGCGGGTACGCAGGTCCACCGCGCGCGGCTGTTGGTGGTGGCAGGACACCAACCCCCACAGCTCGCCGTCGACCACGATCGAGAGCGACATCGAGGCCAGCGTGCCCATGTTGCGCATGTACTGCAGGTGCACCGGCGAGACGCTGCGCAGCGCGGCGAAACTCATGTCCAGTGCCTTGCCGGTGCGCGGGTTGATGGCCGGCAGCAGGGGCGAGGGCTGGTAGTTGGCATCCTCGATTACGCGGATGCGGTTGACCCGGTACAGCTCGCGCGCCTGGCGCGGGATGTCTGCGGCCGGGAAGCACAGCCCCAGGTAACCGGGGTAGCCTGGGTCGGCTACCTCGGCCAGTACCTGGCCGTTGCCCTCGGCGTCGAAACGGTACGCCTTGACCCGGCCAAAGCCGGTAATGCGCTTGAGCTGCAACACCGTTTGCTGCAGCAGGTCTTCGAGGCTGCTGGCTAATTGCAGGCTGCCGACAAAGTTGCGCACCAGCGGGTAATAGTCGCCTTGCCCGGCCAGCTCCGGCGACAGGCGAGGGGGTTCGAATTCGGCAATCAGTACTTCGTCGTGGCCGTGCACCAGCAAATGCAGCGGGTTGCCGTACGGCGCACCTTGGCGCAAGCGCATGTCGCCGATGTGGAAGGGGAAGACTTCATCTTCGGGCAGCCGTGCGAGCTGCGCGTGCAGGTCAAAGCCATCGCGGACCAGGTTGGCGAAGGGACAACCGATCAGTTCACGGGCCGGCAAGCCCAGCCAGTGTTCAACGTTTTCACTGGCCTGCAGCACGCACAGGTCGATGGGGTCCAGCACCAGCAGAAAACCGTGGGGCTGGATGCTGCTCGGCACGTGGATCGGTTCCCGGGCACAGCGCTCCATGGCTTCTGCCAGCGTGGTGTCTGCAGTCATCAATGAAAACGCTCCTGTCATGTCCGTCCATGTATGGCATTGGCGCCTGGCGCTGGAGGAACGTGGTTCACCCTACCAGAAACCAGGCACATTTACCGGCCCTCGGCCATTGGAGGCACGGGGATGGCCTGGGGTTCTGTGCCGTTCCAGCTTTTTTTAAAGGGGCGCTATCGCTTTATCGCTAATACCAAAAAACGGCTTGAGGCCGCCACCGTTGCGCGGCCTCGCTGCTACGCTCTGTTCAGGACGTTTCGACAAGGATAATAAGGTGACGGAGCGCTTAGTGGCCGCGTTGTTGGGCCTGTTGTTCAGCGGCATTACCGTGGCAGCGGATTTTCTCGTGGAAGTGCGGGTGCTGGTGCAGCGGGGTTGCATGCTGGTCAACCAGACTCGCGACGCGGGAGCCCAGGCCCTGGGCCGGATCGACCTGGGCACGGCGGCACGCCTGGACGGCCCCGGCGCGCCGTTGAGCGGCGTTCTGCTCAGCCAGCGCCCGCCGCGCCTTGAGTGCAACCCGGACACCCCCTATCAGGTGCGCGTCGATGGCGGCCAGCATGGCGGCGTCGGCGAGCTGCGCTACCTGGCCAGCGACGACCGCACGGCTCGGCCCATCCCTTATCGCTTGTACCGCGACGCTGCCTGGCGTGAGCCTCTGGCGGTGGGGGTCGCCCAGTCGGCTAGGGTGCCGAGCAGCGGATCGGTCGAGCTGCCGTTGTACGCACGCATCGACAAGCTGGCCTGGGTGCCGAATGCAGGGGTTTACGCCGACCTGCTGAAAGTCACGGTCACCTGGTAGGGACGCCACCATGCACAAGGACGCCACGCCATGAACCGCACTTCGATCCTGTTGCTCACCCTTGGCCCGTTGCTGGTGCCCGGTGGCGCGGCGCATGGCAGCGCCACCGGTTTCATTCAGGCGCGCTTGGTGATCAGCGCAGCCTGCCAGATCAGCAGCAACGATACGCAACCGGCTGTGCTGGGCAACCCGGGGCTGCTGGACTTTGGCGAGCGTGGCCCGAACTGGGACCAGCCGCTGCGCAGCCGGGTTGACGAAGCGGGCGGCGCGGGCTCCCTGCAGATCAGCTGCACGCCCGAAGTACGGGCCTTCAATGTACGGATCAATGGCGGCCTGAATGGCGACGACGGCGTGCGCCGGCTGAGCAACGGCCGAGAGCTGATCCCTTATCAACTGGCGGTCGACCCGGGCGGCAACAGCCGCTACGTCATCGGCCAGGCGCGTGCCTTCACCATCAACAGCACCCAGCAAGTACCGATTCCCATTTACGGTGTGGTGGTGGCGCAACCTCGCGCACTGCCGGCCGGGCTGTACCGCGACACCCTCAGAGTGACCCTGGACTGGTAACCACGCAAGGAGACTCCGATGCGAACGAACCTTTCATGCTGCATGCTCGCAGGCCTGGGCCTGGCCCTGGCTTCCCAGGCCCAGGCCGCCACGGTGACCGGCAGCATCAACTCGACCCTGACGCTGATCTCGGCGTGCCAGGTAAATGGTACTTCGGGCACGTCGGGGCTCAATTTCGGTGCCTTGAACTTCGGTACCCAGGATGCCTTGTTCGTGACCGCCAATGCCCAGGTGCTGGGAGGCGGGGGTGGTGCGATGAGCATCCTGTGCTCGGCGGGTACGGTGCCTGTGGTCAAAGTGCGCGCAGGCCTGCATGACGGCCAGTCGAGCGGTGGCACCCGTGCGCTTGCCGATGGGGCCGGCAACTTTGTGCCGTATGACCTGTACACCGACACCGGGCGTACGACGCTGCTGGCCATCGACGGCACCATCACCCTGCCGACCAGCACTGGCGTGGCCCAGACTGTCAACCTTTACGGCAAGGCCGTGGGCAAGGCGGGGCTGCCCGCAGGGGTCTACAGCGACACGATCTCGGTCGAACTGTCGTTCTGACCCATGCGCGGCTGGCTGGCAGGTGGCCTGAGCGGAGTCGGCTTGCTGTTGGCTGCCCCGTTGGGGGCGGTGACGACCAGTACCTTTACGGTGACGGCGCAGATTGTTGCCGGGTGCCTGGTGATGGGCGGTGTGACCAGTTACGGGACGCTGAATTATGGCTCGCAGTCGGCACTTTCCACGGGGTTGCTCAGCACCTCGCTGGGTGGCTCTACAGTGACCTTCCAGTGCACGCCGGGCGTAGCCATGAGCATGAGCCTGGACGGCGGGCAGAACAGTGCCAGTGGCACACGCAACCTGAAGCGAACGAGCGGCACGCAAGTGCTGGCCTACCAGTTGTACCGGGACGCGGCCTACACCCAGAGCCTGGGAATCGGCCAGAGCGTGGCCGTGAGCTATTCCGACCCGACGGCGATCAAGCTGCCGGTGTACGGGCGGGTCCAGCTGACCGGCGTGCTGCCGGCAGGGACCTACACCGATGTGGTGCAAGTGACGGTGACCTGGTAAACGCCAGCGCCACCAACGACAAGTGTCTAAGGAGAGCTGCATGCGGGCAGGCGCGAAGTGGGCGCGTGGATTGATCGGATTGTTGTGGCTGGCGAGCCTGCCGGCCGGGGCGGCCACCTCGGTGCTGATCTGGCCGATCGACCCGGTACTGGAGGCCGACCAGAAGGCCGGTGCACTGTGGCTGGAAAACCGTGGCACTGCGCCGGCCAATTTGCAGGTACGGGTATTCGCCTGGCGCCAGGGTGATTACCAGGAGCAGTTCCAGGCGCAGCGCGAGATCATCGGCAGCCCGCCGGTCGCCAACATTGCCCCCGGGCAGAAGCAGCTGATCCGCCTGACCCGTACCGGCCCTTCACCTGCCGGTCAGGAACAGGCCTACCGCATCATCATCGACGAGATCCCGCCCGCCATCCCGGTCGACAAGGCCGAGCCCGGTACTACTGCGGCCATTCGTTTGCAGATGCGCTATTCGGTGCCGCTGTTCGTCTATGGCGAGGGGCTGTTGGGCAAGGCCGACCCTGAAGGCAAAGGCAATGCCGAAGGCGTGGGCAAGCCCCAGCTCAGTTGGCGGCCGGTGACGGTGCAGGGCAAACCCTACGTTGAACTGCGCAACACAGGCCCCGTGCATGCGCGGCTGACCGATGTGGTGGTGCAGCAAGGCAGCCAGAGCAAACCCCTGGCTGAAGGCCTGCTGGGTTATGTGCTGCCGGGGGCCAGCATGCGCTGGCCTGCCCCCGTGGCGTCTACCAGCGGCAGCGTATTGAAGGGCAGGGTCAATGGCCAGAGCGCGGCGGACGCTATCCGCCAGGGCCAATGAGTCAACGACTGAATGCAGTGCAGGGGCCAGGGAGGACCCGGCAATGGTTGGAAACCGTGTGTGAAATGGCTCTCGGCGACGACGCGCCGCTGGTGCCTGGGGCTGGTCATGGTCAGCCCTGGGCTGGCGCTGGCCGACGACCTGCCCCCGCCGCCCACGGAGATGTCCGCCATCGCCGACGCTACCCTGTACCTCGACCTGGTGGTGAACCAGATGCCAAGGGCTGAGCTGGTGCCGGTGCAGCAGCGGGCCGGGCAGTTGTACCTGGGCAGCGACGTACTGCGGGCAGCCGGTATTTCCTTGCCGGGCAACCCCCAAGGCGAGGTGGCGCTGGACAGCATCGCGGGGCTGCACACCGACTACGACAGCCAGAACCAGCGCCTGCTGCTACAGGTGCCGCCGGCCTGGTTGCCCGACCAGCAAGTGGGTGATCGCAACCTGTACCCGGCCAGCGACGCGCGCAGCAGTTTCGGCGCCTTGTTCAACTACGACCTGTATCTGAACGACACCGATGAAGGCGGCACCTACCTGGCAGCCTGGAACGAGCTGCGCCTGTTCGACAGTTGGGGAACCTTCTCCAGTACCGGGCAATGGCGCCAGTCATTCAATGGCGCACAGGCGGACGATACGCGCCAAGGCTTCATGCGTTACGACACTACCTGGCGCTTTACTGACGAACAGCGCCTGCTGACCTACGAAGCCGGTGACTTCGTGACCGGCGCCTTGCCCTGGAGCAGTTCGGTGCGGGTGGGCGGCGTGCAGCTGTCGCGCGACTTCGCTGCGCGCCCCGATCTGGTCACCTATCCGTTGCCGGCGTTCGCAGGCGAAGCAGCGGTGCCGACGTCGCTCGACCTGTTCATAAACGGTTTCAAGTCCAGCACCACCGAGCTGCAGCCAGGCCCGTACACCCTGACCAACGTGCCGTTCATCAACGGTGCCGGGGAGGCGGTGGTGGTCACCACGGACGCCCTAGGCCGGCAGGTGTCGACCACCTTGCCGTTCTATGTCACCAGCAGCCTGCTGCAAAAGGGTCTGTCGGACTACTCGGTGGCCGCCGGTAGCCTGCGCCGTGATTACGCCGTGCGCGACTTCAGCTATGGGCCGGGTGTGGCCTCGGGCAGCCTGCGCTATGGGCTCAGCGACACCTTCACCCTGGAAACCCACGCCGAAACTGCCGAGTCGCTGATGCTTGGTGGTTTGGGCGGCAACATGCGCCTGGGCAACTTTGGCGTGCTCAACGCGGCCTTGGCGCAAAGCCGGTTCGACGGTGACAAGGGCCACCAGGTTGCCTTGGGCTACCAATACAACAGCCAGCGTATCGGCTTCAGTTACCAGCGCCTGCAACGTCACGGCGACTACGCCGACCTGACCCGGGTGGACTCCCCGGACATGCAACTGAGCAAAAGCAGCGAACAGGTCACCCTCAGCCTCAACCTGAACGAGTACGGCAGCGTGGGCGCCGGTTACTTCGACGTACGAGCTGGTGATGGCACGCGCACCCGGCTGATCAACCTGAGCTACAGCAGGCCGCTGTGGGGTGGCAGCAGTATGTACCTGTCAGCCAACCGCGAGGTCGGCGACAGCCAGTGGGCAGTGCAGGCGCAACTGGTGATCCCGTTCGACCTGCACGGCACCCTGGCCCTGGGCATGGAACGCAGCAACGAAGGCGAAAGCCTGCAGCGAGTCAACTACAGCCGCGCGGTGCCGGTAGGTGGCGGTGTCGGTTACAACCTGGGTTACGCCGCAGGCAGCGACCGTGATGCCTACCGGCAGGCCGACGTCACCTGGCGCTTGCAGTCGGTACAGTTGCAGGCGGGTGTGTATGGCAGCAGCGGCGAGATGACCCGCTGGGCCGATGCGAGTGGTTCGCTGGTGTGGATGGATGCCGGGCTGTTCGCTGCCAACCGCATCGATGATGCCTTCGTGGTGGTCAGTACCGGCGGTTACGCCGATGTGCCAGTACGCTACGAAAACCAGGAAGTCGGGCGCACCGATGCCGGGGGCCACCTGCTGGTGCCGTACAGCAGCGGTTACTACCGCGGCAAGTACGAGATCGACCCCATGGACCTGCCACCGGACATCCTTGCAGCGGAGGTGGAGCAGCGTGTGGCCGTGCGCCGGGGTAGCGGCTACTTGCTGGAGTTCCCGCTCAAACGCGTCATGGCGGCCAGCATCGAGCTGGTGGATGGCAACCAGCAAGTGCTCAAGCTGGGCAGCCGTGTCACCCATGAAGAAAGTGGCAGCCAGGCAGTGGTGGGCTGGGATGGCCTGGTGTATCTGGAAAACCTGGCGGCGCACAACCGCCTGCAGGTGGAGCTGGAAGGTGGTGGGCATTGCGAGGCGGTGTTCGATCTGCCTGAGGTACAAGGCTCGATCCCCTTGGTCGGCCCCCTGGTGTGCAAATGAAGGCCTGCAGGGGCAGGGTGTGGGCGTATGCCTTGCTGCTGTGTGCGGGCCCGGCCTGGGCCAAGTGCACATCGGTAGCGACTTCGGCAGCGGCATTCGGCTCGCTCAACTCGACCCAGGTACGTACCACGGTGCAGACGGCTTCCAGTGCCAATTCGGGCCTGCAGTGCAACGGTTCGGTGCTTAGTGTGCTGAGCAGTACCGATTCCTTCGTGGTGAAGATCACCTCGGCCACCAGCGGCCTGGTAGGGCCCACCGGAGATGTCATCCCCTACACGCTGTACGCTGACGCCACCACCACCTATCCGATCACGCGGGGTACCGGCTTCGAGTTCAGGACCACCGGCATCCTCGACTTGCTGGGGTTGCTCAACGGTACACCCAAAGCCGTGCCGCTCTACATGCGCACTCAGATCAACGCCAACGTTGCGGCGGGGCTCTACCAGGAAACCCTCAATGTCGAGTGGACCTGGAAGTACTGCGATGGGATTGGGTTAGGCGGCATCTGTATCGGGACTGACCAAGGCACTGGTACCAAGCCGCTGACGGTGAGCATGACAGTGACCAATGATTGCCAGATCACCACACCCAATATCAGCTTCGCCAGTGCGCCTGTGGTGGCAGGGTTTGGCACGGTGAGCCAGGGCATAAATGTTGCGTGCACCAAGGGCAGCAACTACACGGTGGGGCTGGATGACGGGCAGAACGTGGCCAGCGGACGGCGACGGATGAAGTCGTCGGCCAACAACTACCTCGCTTATGACATTTTCAAGAGCGCAGGGGCGGTGCGCTGGGGGGCAACGGGGGCTGCCAGGCGTTCCAGCACGGATGCCGACGTAAACCCCGGTGCGGGTACCGGCACGGGTAGCCAGGTGTTCAACTACAACGCCAAGGTCTATACCGACCAGGCTACGCCGCCGGCGGCAACTTATTCCGACAGTGTGATACTGGATGTGCAGTTTTGACTGAACCTCATGCCTGCCACGGCCCCCTGTAGGAGCGGCCTTGTGTCGCGATGGGCTGCGCAGCAGCCCCAGCAATATGTGCTGGGTTTGCGATATTGGGGCCGCTACGCAGCCCATCGCGACACAAGGCCGCTCCTACAGGGGCCGGGTGAGGCAAGGCTCAGCGCAAATCGTCCGCCATTTTTGACAGGGTCTCCAGCACCGCCCCCGCCAGAGCCTTCGAACGTGCACCCGACCACCCGGTTGCCGGATTGGGCGCGTCGTCATGGTCCTTGAACGGCATCTCCAGCGTCAGCGACAGGCAGTCATGGCCCATGCCCACGGCATTGCAGGCCAACGTCGTATTCGCCTGCCCGGGCTCGTCACGGGTGTAGCCATGCACGGTCTGGAAGTCGCGGGTCACGCTGCACAAAGTGCTGCGGAACTGCTCTTCCAGTTTTGCCAGCCGTGGCGTGTAACCCGGGTTGCCCTCGCAGGCGGCGGTAAACACGTGCGGAATCTCTTCGTCACCATGCACGTCGATGAACGCATCCACGCCGTATTGCTTCATCTGCGCCTGGGCGAAGAATACTTCCGGGGTCAGCTCGACGCTGGCGTCCTGCCAGGCACGGTTGAGGTCCTTGCCCTTGAAGTTGGTGCGAAGATGGCCGAGGAACGCGCCGTCGGGGTTCATGTTGGGGATCAGGTACAGGTCGGCCTTGGCCAGCAAGCCCTGGATCATTGTGTCGTTGGCTTGCAGGCGGTCGATGACGCCTTCCATGAACCATTCGGCCATGTGTTCGCCCGGGTGTTGCTGGGCAATCAGCCACAGCTTGCGTTTGCCAGCCGCGCCATCGCCGGCTCGCAGCAGGGGAATGTCGCGGCCCTGAACACTGCGACCACTGGCCAGCAGCTCGACCCCCGGTATTTGCCGAGCACGTTCGATCAGCTGGTTGTGGCGGGCGCGCGAGTAGGGCTCGAAGTAGGCGAACCAGATCTGGTCCTGTTCAGCCGTTACCTCGAACGACAGCGCTGAACCGTCAAACTGGCTGGGCACACGGAACCAGCTTTGCTGGTCGTAGCTGGCCACAGCGTTGTAGCCGCTCCAGGCGTTCTTGTACGAAGAGCCTGAGGCATTGTCGAGGCTGAAGCGATGGACCTGCCCCGGCGTCAGCCCGCTGACCTTGAAGTGGAACCACTGGTAGTGGCCGCTGTGGGTGTCCGGGCGGATGGCCAGGTGAACCTGGGCCGGGTTGCTGGCATCCAGCACCTGAATGTTGCCGGAATCGAATGCGCAGTCGATCTGCAGGGGGGACAGCGTCACGGTCATGTGCCGGGCTCCTATGCGGGCATTGTTGTAGGGGTACTGTACACGGCTTGGCAGGGTTGCTGCCTCTTTAACGCGGTTGTCATACGGCCATGGCAGCATCCGGGTCCCCCTTCGCACAGGTGAAACCACAGTGCATTCCGGCATGACCCGCAAGCCCTTCATGCTTCGCTCCTGCGACATGCGCAGCGATGACTTTGGTGCTTTGTTCACCCAGATGTTCGGTAGCCTGTATGCCGACATGCCGCCGCTGGCCCAGGGCATCAGCATTGGCGGCGTATACGGGCGCTTTGAAGGCATGAGCGTGCGACGCATGCAGTATGGCGGCGATTTCAGCATCACCCTGCCCACGCCACAGGATGAGATCACCTTCGTGCTGCCCAGCGCTGGCAAGATCATTTTCGATCACCGTGGCGAATCGATTGGTGGTGCTCAGGTGGGGCTGGCGGTCGACAAACGCGACATTCGCACGGTGCGCTTTGCCGAAAACCATGCCCAGTGCGGCATGTCGATCCGCCGCGGGTTGTTTGCCGAGCGCCTGTCACTGTTGTTGGGCCAGCCCTTGGCGGCACCGGTGTGTTTTGCCCCGGTGGTAGACCTGGCGTTGCCGGTGTTCCAGGGCATACGCGCGTTGCTGGAAATGGCCACCGGTACGCAGTTCGACCAGCTGATCAATACTGGCATGCTGCTGCCGATTCGCCTGCAGGAAATGGTGGTGGATGCAGTGCTTGAGGCCTGGCCCCACACTTATAGCGATGCACTGCGCAGCCCGGCACCTGCGTTGGCGCCGCGCCATGTGAAACTGGCGATGGCCTACCTGCATGAGCACCCGGCGCGCTTGGTCAGTGGCACCGAGCTGGCGGGGTTGGCCAATGTCAGCCTGCGCGCCTTGCAGGATGGCTTTCGCCGTTTTGCCGGGACCTCGATTGTCGGGTATCAACGGCAGGTGCGGCTGGAAAGTGCGCGCCAGGTGCTGGCGCGCGGGGAGGGCGGTTCGGTGGCCGAAGTGGCCTTGCGCCATGGGTTCAGCAATGCGGGGCGTTTTGCCCAGTACTTCCAGCAGGCGTTCGGAGTAAGCCCGGCCGAAGTACGGCGCAGTGGTTAGCGCTGCCGGGCACCGGCAAAGCCGGTGCCAGCGGTTACAGGATCAGAACGCGTAGCTGGTCTTGAGGCTGCCACTCACCCCGTGGCTGTCGCCACCGCCCATCGCCGCCACTTCGCCGCCGACACTCAAAGCACCCAGGTTGGCCATCAGGCTCACCCCGCCGGTGAACTGGTCACGGTTGTCGAATGCCGCACGTTGCTCGACATCCAGCCCCAGCAGATGCCCCTGGCTGTCCACCTGCTGATCTCCCAAGGCATGCTCGTAACCCACTTCCACCCCTGGCACCACCTGCCAGCTGCCTGCTGGAATTGGCGCGAACGACGCCTTGAGGTTGGCCACTGCACTGCGGCGGGTTGCTTTGAGGTCGTCCACCTGCAGGGCCAGTTCGCTGCCTTTCTCGGTGAAGCCGTTCAGGTCGACGTGGCTGACACGCACGCCCAGGCTCGGCTCCAGCACCATGCCATGGGTGGGCAGGCGATAACCCAGCGCCAGGCTGGCACCCGCCAGGGTGCCGTGGCTGTCACCTTTGGCCGTGCCCAGGCCGCCGCCCAGTTCGCGCTTGCTGGAGTAGTCGAGCCAGCCGCCGCTGATGTCGGCATCGATGAACAGCCCGTGCTCCAGGCTCCCCGGGGCAAAGCGTGCCCCCAGACTGAGGAAAGTCAGGTCAGTATCGGCCTCGCCACCGGCACCGCCCACATTGCCGCGGTTGTAGCCAAAACCGGCATGGCCGCTGAGCTGTTCGGAGAAGCGCTGGGTCATGCCCACCATCAACCCTTGGCTGTGTTCGTTACTGCTGGCCGCGTGGGCTGAGCCGTCAGTGCCCAGGTAGCCGGCCAGCGCCGTGCTCCAAAGGCGCGTCTGGCCGACCTTGAGGTTGCTGGCGTCGGCAAAGGGCGAAGCCGCACGCTCGACCATGGCGCCCTGGCGCAGCAGGTAGCTGGCGGCATCCGCGTGCACCTGGCCGCCAACGGTCGAGGTCACGCCGCCCAAGGTGCCGGCATCGATAGCCGATTGCAGGTAGTAGTTGTAGGCGCTGTAGCTGCCCGACAGCGAAGTGTCCTGCAGCTCGCGCAACAGTTGCGCACCTGCGGCAGCGTTGCCTATCAGGCCAGCCTCGCCGGGCAGCGAACCATAGCGCACCATCTTGCCGCGCAACACGTAGATCGTTTCCTGGCTCAGGCCCAGGCCCTGCTTGAGGTAGTTGTCCATGTTGCTGTAGTCGGCGCTGATTTCATCGAGGCCAGCCTGCAGGTAGCTGGCTTCCACCCCCAGTAGCGGTGCATAGATTTCGGCCATGCTCGCCGGCATTGCCGCTAGTGTGGCAGCCACACGGGCGGCGGTGTAGTCGTTGGTAGCCAGGTAGTTGCTCATGAGGGTGGCCTCGTCCACCCCGGCGATGCTCAGCAGCACGGCTGCAGTCCAGCCGGTGCGGTCCTTGCCCGCAGTGCAATGGAACAGCGCGGCGCCATCGGCAGCGGCCAGTTCGTTGAACAGTACGGCAAACTGGCCACGCATGCCGGCGTCATTGACGAAGGCGCGGTTGGTCTCCTGCATCATCGCCCGCGCCTGTTCTGCGCTGCTGAAGGAAATGTTGGTGATGTTGGAGCCTGATGTGGTGCTGCCAATGATGTCGATATTGGTGTAGCTGGCGCCGTCCGGCAGCGTATCGGGCGTGCTGGCGATTTCGCTTGGGGTGCGCAGGTCGTACACATCGCTGATACCCAGGCCATTGAGGGTGGCCAGGTCGGCGGCGGTCGGGGTAAGGGCATTGGCGCGGTAGAACACGCCGGCCCGCATTATGCCGTCATGGCTGGTGGTGTAGGCACTGGTAGCGCCGGCGATGTCGCGGAAATTGTCCATGCCGGCCAGGCGCGGGGTGTCGAGCGCTTCGGCGGCGTGGGCAGTGGAAATGGCAAGGGTGAGCAGGGGCAGGGAGCAGAGCACACGTTGCAGCACGGATCAGGCCTCTGGCAGTGGGTTGGGCTGCCTACTGTCCTGGAGCAATATGAAACTGAATGTTACAGGTTGCGGTGATCTGCAAAAGCTTGCGCGATCTGTCCTGGTTTTGCGTCTTCTGTCCCGGCGACTGGGGCGCAAAGCGCTCCCATCATCATCCCCTGGCTACGATGAATTATTTGTGCAACATATTATTTTGCATATTAGCTTATTACTTTAATCACTTTTATTTATTTTGTGCGGCCCGCTACATTCGCAGTTCCTCCAACCTGCAAGGAACTTCGGATGTCCATTCGATCTCGCCTGCTGCTGTTCGCCGCTGCCACACTTGTGGCCACCCAGGCATTTGCCAGTGACCGCCTGACCCTGCGCATCGGTGACCAGAAAGGCAACATGCGCGCCCAGCTGGAGGCAGCCGATGCCCTGCGCGACCTGCCTTACGACATCCGCTGGGCCGAATTCCCCGCTGCTGCGCCCTTGGCCGAGGCACTGAATGCCGGCGCGATCGATGCTGGCATCATCGGTGATGCGCCATTGCTCTTCGTGTTGGCCTCTGCTGCACCGGTCAAGGCCATTGCGGTGGACAAGTCCGACCCGTATGGCACAGCGCTGCTGGTGCGCCCCGACGCAGGGCTGCACAGCGCTGCCGACCTCAAGGGCAAGCGTATCGCCACTGGCCGTGGCTCTATTGGCCATCACCTGGCGCTGAAGGCGCTGGACCAGGTTGGGCTCAGCGAAAAGGACGTGGAATTTCGCTTTCTCGGCCCGGTCGACGCCAAGATCGCCCTGGCCAATGGTTCGGTGGATGCCTGGTCGACCTGGGAACCCTATACCGCGCTGGCCGAGCTGAGCGGCCAGGGCAAAGTGCTGGTCAATGGTCGGGGGTTGTCCAGTGGCAACAGTTTCCTGGCGGCCACCGACCAGGCGCTGGATGATCCGGCTCGCAAGGCCGCATTGCAGGACTACCTTGCCCGCCTGGCCGCCGCCCAGGTCTGGGCCTATCAGCATCTGGACAGCTATTCGCAAACCCTGGCTGCGATCATCGGCTTCCCGCAGGACGCTGCCCGCCTGCAGTTCGAGCGTCGCCAGTTGCGTTGGCAGGCCATCGACGCGAAGACCATCGGCGAACAGCAGGAAACCGCCGACTTCTATCACGCCCACGGCCTGATGAGCCAACGCCTGGACGTTGCCCCGACCTTCGCCACGGGCTTTACCGTGCCCGCCACTGACTCACTGGCCCAACATTGACCTGGAGACACCCCATGCTGCACCGCAAACGCCTGCGTCACCTGGCCCTGGGCCTGCTGCTCGGTGGCCTGCTGCCGTCGCTTGCCAATGCCGAGCAGACCCTGCGCATCGGTTACCAGAAATCCTCCACCCTGCTGACCTTGCTCAAGGCCCGTGGCACGCTGGAGCAGCGCCTGCAGGCCGAAGGTATCCGCGTCAGCTGGCACGAGTTCCCCAGCGGCCTGCCGCTGCTGGAGGCGCTTAACCTGGGCAATGTCGACCTGTCGGCGGATGTGGCCGACACCGTACCGGTGTTCACCCAGGCAGCTGGCGCCAGGCTCACCTATTTTGCTCGTGAGGCGCCATCACCCTCGGCCCAGGCCATCCTGGTGCCAGCCGACTCGCCGCTCAAGACCCTGGCCGACCTCAAGGGCAAGCGGGTAGCGGTGACCAAGGCGGCGGGCAGCCATTACCTGTTGATCCAGGCGCTGGCCAAGGCCGGGCTGAGCTTCAAGGACATTACCCCGGCGTACCTCATTCCTGCCGACGGCCGGGCGGCGTTCGAGAACGGCAAGGTCGAAGCCTGGGTCACCTGGGACCCCTACGTGGCCAGCGCCCAGCGCCAGCAGAATGCGCGCGTTCTGGCAGATGGCAGCGAGCTGGCGAGCTACCAGCGTTACTACCTGGCCGGTAGCGATTACGCCAAGGCGCACCCGCAAGTGCTGCAGCAGGTGTACCAGGCGCTGCGCGAGATCGGTGCCTGGACCAAAGCCAACCCCGCAGCGGCTGCCCGGGTGCTGGGGCCGCTCTGGGGCAACCTGGACAGCGCCACGGTGCAGCAGGCCAATGGCCGACGCAGCTATGACGTGCAGCCGGTGCAGTTAGACAACCTTGGCGAACAGCAACGCATTGCCGATGCCTTCTACCGCGAAGGGTTGCTGCCCAAACCGGTGGATGCGCGAGCGGTGACTGTATTCGAGCCCAGGGCTGCTGACTGAGACCGCCTGTGCCGGCCTCTTCGCGGGTAAACCCGCTCCCACAGGGATATCACTGCACCTGAGGCTAGTGATCTCCCTGTAGGCGCGGCCTTGCGTCTCGCCTACAGTTGATCGCGGTGAAGGATCAATACCCGGCTTGCTTCAGATTCATCGTTCGTGCCTGGCCATCCAGCGCAGCAATGCAGCGATCGGCACGCTGCGGTGAGCCTCGTGCCGGTACGGTTTGCCTTCGGCGGTGTAGCGTTCGCGATAGCGGCTGAGGACCAGATTGCGGCCGTCGGCGGACACCCGAGCCTCCAGTTCGTGGAGCAACAACGGTTGCCGGGCGGCGCCTTCCAGGCGCCGGAACAGCAGCATGGCCGCTTGAGCATCATTCATGGCCGGTTACCTGCGAGCAATTGGCTTGCCACGTTCCGGGCTTGCCTGCCTTGCCTTCGGCTACGAGGTTGTTGCGTTGCTGCGCGGTGTAGTCGCGCAGCGCCAGGTAATAATCGGGCCAGGTTTGCAGCCAGGCAGTCAACGGTAGCGCGGCGGCGCGGCTGTCCACGACATACCCGGCAGTGGCCACGGTACGGAGGGTGTCGACCGTATCGCTATTGTCGCCGAATGGGTCCAGCGCCAGGCTCAACACGCTGCCCGTTGCGTCGCGCAGGTTGTGCGTACCCAACAGCGGCAGTTCGACGGTGGGGCCATTGGCGATGCCCCAAACCCCGAAGGTCTGGCCAAAGTCTGACCTGTGCTGGCTCAGCCCCATTTTGCCCGCCACATCGACCACGCCCGCCGCACCCAGGGTGGTGTTGAAAATGAAGCGTGTGAGGCTGGTCATCGCCCGTTCGCCATTACCCTGCAGCAGGTCATTGACGAACACCTTGGGCTCGCCAACGTTGTTGGCAAAGTTGTGCACGCCTTGCCGGGCAAAGCCGGGCAGCGTGTCATAGCCCCGGGCGACAGGCGCCAGCAGGTAGTCGTCGACCGTGCGGTTGAAGGTGAATACGGCGCGGTTGGCCGGCTCCAGCGGGTCACTGACCTGATAGGCAAGGTTGCCGCAGGCGCTGGTGGCGTGAGCGCGTTGGCTGCAGGCCCCGGCCGCGAGCAGCGATAACACCAGCGCAGCAGAGCGCGCCGTACGGGAGGTGGATGATGAACGGGACATAGGCACATTCCTGGCAAGAACTGGCGGCGATGCTGCGCAATCTTCGTTGCCCGGTAATGTCCGGATCGTCTCGGCACTGACACTTTGTTTCCGGGTTGAAATATATGACGACCGCAGGGGCATGGCCTTAAAGTACGGCTTGTTTACCTTGTCTGTGGTGCGTTTTCGTGAGCCATTTGCTGATAGTCGACGATGATGTCGAGGTGCTTGACCTGCTGCAGAAGTTTCTTCGCCAGCATGGTTACGAAGTGGACGTGGCCCAGGATGGCCAGGGGCTGTGGCAGGCGCTTGATCGGCGGGTGCCTGACCTGGTCATCCTCGATGTGATGTTGCCCGGGGACAGCGGCCTGGTGTTGTGCCAGCGGCTGCTGGCCGAACACCAGGTGGCGGTGATCATGCTTACGGCCATGGGCGAGTTGAGCGACCGGGTCGTGGGCCTGGAACTGGGGGCTGACGACTACGTGACCAAGCCGTTTGCTGCCCGTGAACTGCTGGCACGGGTAAGGGCAGTCTTGCGTCGGGCCGGCGAAAAAGCAGTGGGCACGGCGGGCCACACCAGTAGCAGCCTTGAGTTTGCCGGCTGGCAGCTGGACGTGGTGCGGCGCGAATTGCGCTCGCCGGACAACGTCATGATCCCCTTGTCCAATGGCGAATTCGAACTGCTCCTGGTGTTCGCCGAACACCCGCGTCGGGTGCTCAGCCGCCAGCAATTGCTGGACATGGCCCGTGGTGATGCCTACGACGCTTATGACCGCAGCATTGACGTGCAAGTAAGCCGGCTGCGCCGCAAGCTAGAAACCGACAACGGGCATGAGCCCCTGATCCGCACACTGCGCAATGCCGGTTACCTGTTCACCCCCACGGTCGCGAAGCGATGAGCCTGTTTGCCCGGGTTCGCCAGGCCCTGCCGCAGCCCAGAATCACCATTGCCCGGTGGATTGCGTTGACCACGCTGACGGCGATGCTGTTCCTGCTGCTGCTCAAGGGCCTGTTCAGCCTGCTGCTGAGTGTGTGGGCGCAACCACCGCTGCTGGAGAGCGGGGTGATCGAGAAGGTTGCAGCGGTGACCCGCATCCTCGATGCCGCACCTATGGCACAGCGTGCCAATATCGCCATTGCGGCTGGTGACGGCTCCTATTCCGTGCGATGGTTGCGACGCCATGACGAGGCGGGTGTGCCGGCGTTGGTCGATGCCGAGTTCCGCGAGGGCACGCCTATCCTGCGTGCACTGCTCAAGCGCCCGGATGCCAGGGTCGAGTCGTTCGAGCCGTCCGACATGCCGGAATACACCTCTGAACGTGGCTATGCCTTGATGATCGAGCTGGCCGACAAGTCGTGGGTGCTGTTTCGCGCCACAGACCGCAGCTGGGGCCTGGACGAGCTGCCGCGCAACCTGATCGTCCTGGTGTTGATGCTGGTTTCCAGCCTGGCCGTCGCACTGTTGGCCACACGCTATCTGGCCAAGCCGCTGGAGCGCTTTGCCGAGGGGGTGCGGCGTTTTGGCAAGGACTTCAACGCCCCGCCGATTCCGGTGGTTGGCCCGCACGACCTGCGCCAGGCCATTCTTGCGTTCAATGCCACCCAGGCCCAGCTCAAGCATTACCTGAACGACCGTACTCAGATGCTGGCGGCAATCTCCCACGATTTGCGCGCACCGCTGACGCGCATGCGCTTGCGCGCCGAGTTCATCGACGATGCCCAGCTACAGGCCAAGTTGTTCAAGGACGTGGATGAGATGCAGGCGATGGTCGACGCCGCGCTGGCGTTTTTCCGTGATGATGCGCGGCTGGAGCAGACGACCGTGTTCGACCTGGGCGAGCTGCTGCTCACGGTGGTGGACGATTTCAAGGATGCGGGTGTCGAGGTCGGCCTCAGCGGGCCGCGCCGTTGTGTGTATACAGGGCGGCCGGTGGGTATCAAGCGGGTGTTGGTCAACTTGATCGACAATGCCGCCAAGTACGGCCGCGAGCCATCGGTGGTGTTGGCGGTAAGTGCCAGGCAGATCGAGATAACCGTGCAGGACCGCGGCCCGGGCATCGCGCCGGCGCTGCAGGAGCAGGTATTTGTGCCGTTTTACCGTATCGAAGGTTCGCGCAATCGCGACACGGGCGGTGTGGGGCTGGGCCTGCCCGCAGCACGGGCCATCGTGCTGGAGCAAGGCGGCAGCCTGACCCTGAGCAACCGCCCCAGTGGCGGTTTGCAAGCCAGGGTCGTGCTGCCGCTGGGTTGATCAGAGGCCCAGTTCGCTGAGCCCGGGGTGGTCATCCAGGCGGCGCCCCAGCGGCCAGTGGAACTTGCGTTCGGCTTCGCTGATGGGGTGTTCGTTGATGCTCGAATGCCGGTTCTGCATCAGCCCATCTTCGGCAAACTCCCGCCAGGCACTTCATAATTGCAGTGCGTGGAACAATGCATGATTTCATGCATAGTGCATGTGCGGGTACAGGTGGTCGCAGTCGGGCAATACTGGCTGCGGCCGCCCAACCCTACATCAGTCCCATGCAGGCGCCAGGCCGTCAGGGCTGACCTCGCGGCCATTGCGTTCCAGCGTGGCGATGCGTGCCATGTCGTCGGTGTCCAGCTTCAGGTCACGGGCAAGCAGGTTGCTGGCCAGGTTTTCGCGTTTGGTCGAAGACGGGATTACCGCGTAGCCCAGCTGCAGGGCCCAGGCCAGCGCAACTTGGGCGACGGTGGCCTTGTGCTTGGAGGCGATTTCGGCCAGTACCGGGTCTTTCAGGACCTTGCCATAGGCCAGGGTCATGTACGAGGTGACGGTGATGCCTTGCTCCTTGAGAAACGCGGCCAGCTTGCTGTTCTGCAGGTACGGGCTGAGCTCGATCTGGTTGGTGGCAATTTCGCCCTTGCCGACCACATCGATGGCTTGGCGGGTCAGCTCGATATTGAAATTGGAGACACCGATCTGGCGGGTCAGCCCCAGCTTCTTCGCTTCGGCCAGCGCAGTCATGTACTCGCTCAGCTCCACGCCGTTGCCTGGCGCCGGCCAGTGGATCAGCAGCAGGTCGACGTGGTCGGTGCGCAGTTTCTCCAGGCTTTCGCGCAGGCTGGAAATCAGTTTGTCGGTCGCATAGTTGTCGACCCAGATCTTGGTGGTGATGAACAGCTCGCTGCGCGGCACGCCACTTTCGGCGATGGCCTGGCCGACTTCGGCTTCGTTCTTGTAGATCTGTGCGGTGTCGATGACCCTATAGCCCAGCGCCAGGGCCGACTTGACCGAGTCAATGACGGCCTGGCCGGTGAGGCGGAAGGTACCGAGGCCGAAGGAAGGAACGCTCATGGGGTTACTCCTGAAAAGTGGGGGAGGATCATGTAACGGCCAGTGTGCCGGTTCAGAAGGCAGCGAATAAGCGGCTGCTGCGTCAAAGTCATTTGAACTGCAGGCAAGAATGATTCCGGGCACATCTGTTCAGAGTGTGAAGGAGCGCAACGGCAGGTTTAACTGGATAGAAGTCGTAAGGCCCTTCAACGCCAGGGGCCAGGAACGAAAAAGCCCGCCGAGAGGCGGGCTGTTCGCTGGAGCGGGACGGTCAGCGGCGGCGGAACAGCGGCAGCGGCTCGTCGGTGGCGGCCTGGTAGGTCACCGAGAAGTCCTTGAGGCTTTGCAGCGCGTCTTCCGGGTCCTTGTCGGCACGGATGGCGAACGCATCGAAACCGCAACGGGCCATGAAGAACAGCTGATCGCGCAGTACGTCGCCGATGGCGCGCAGCTCGCCTTTGAACTTGTAGCGGTCGCGCAGCAGGCGCGCATTGGAGTAGCTGCGCCCGTCGGTGAAGGCCGGGAAGTTCAGTGCGATGACCTGGAAGTACTGCACGTCTTCGCCGATTTCTTCCGCTTCTTCGTCGCTGTCCAGCCACACGCCCAGGCCGCCGTCGCGGGCCTTGAGCACGTGGGCATGGTCACGCCACAGCTGCAGCGGCACGATGTAGTCGTCGCAGTTGGTCAGCTCGTCGAACGAGGTTTCCTTGGGCAGCAGGTGCCAGGTTTCGTCGACGATCTGGTTGTTCTTAATGATTCGCTGCATAGACGCGTTCCTTGAAGGGGTCGATGCCGATACGCTGGTAGGTGTCGATGAAACGCTCTTCCTCGGTACGTTGCTCGACGTACACGGCGATCAGCTTCTCGATCACATCGGCCATGGCATCCTGGGCGAAGGATGGGCCGAGGATCTTGCCCAGGCTCGCGCCGCGCGCGGCATTGCCGCCCAGCGACACCTGGTAGAACTCCTCACCCTTCTTGTCCACGCCGAGGATGCCGATGTGGCCCACGTGGTGGTGGCCGCAGGCGTTCATGCAGCCAGAGATGTTCAGGTCGATTTCACCGATGTCGAACAGGTAGTCCAGGTCGTCGAAACGGCGCTGGATGGACTCGGCGATCGGGATCGACTTGGCGTTTGCCAGCGAGCAGTAGTCACCGCCCGGGCAGCAGATGATGTCGGTCAGCAGGCCGATGTTCGGGGTGGCGAAGCCGCCTTCGCGCAGTTCCAGCCACAGCGCGTGCAGCTGGCGCTGCTCGACATCGGCGAGGATGATGTTCTGCTCGTGCGAGGTGCGCAGGAAGCCGAAGCTGTAGCGCTCGGCCAGGTCGGCCACGGCGTCCAGCTGCTTGTCGGTCAGGTCGCCCGGGGCAACGCCGGTAGGCTTCAGCGACAGGGTTACAGCGACGTAGCCAGGGCGCTTGTGGGCACGGGTGTTACGCGAGCGCCAACGGGCAAAGCCTGGGTTTTCGGCGTCCTGGGCGGCGTAGTCGACGTTGTCGAGGGCCAGGTACTCCGGGTCGACGAAGTGGCGCGAAACGCGCTGCACTTCGTCTTCGGTCAGGGTGGTGCTGCCGCCGCGCAGGTGGACCATTTCGGCCTCGACCTTCTCGGCGAATACTTCAGGCGTCAGCGCCTTGACCAGGATCTTGATCCGCGCCTTGTACTTGTTGTCACGGCGACCGTAACGGTTGTACACGCGCAGGATGGCGTCCAGGTAGCTGATCAGGTCTTGCCACGGGAGGAACTCGTTGATGAACGAGCCGACCACTGGGGTACGACCCAGGCCACCGCCGACCAGTACCCGGAAGCCCAGTTCGCCAGCAGCGTTGCGCACCGGCTCCAGGCCGATGTCGTGCACTTCGATGGCGGCGCGGTCTTCCTGCGAACCGTTGATGGCAATCTTGAACTTGCGCGGCAGGTAGGCGAATTCCGGGTGGAAGGTGGTCCACTGACGGACGATTTCGCACCATGGGCGCGGATCGATGATTTCGTCTGCGGCCACACCGGCAAACTGGTCGGTGGTGGTGTTGCGCAGGCAGTTGCCGCTGGTCTGGATCGCGTGCATCTGCACGGTGGCCAGCTCGGCGAGGATGTCTGGGATGTCTTCCAGCGCCGGCCAGTTGTACTGCACGTTCTGGCGGGTGGAAATGTGCGCGTAGCCCTTGTCGTAGTCGCGAGCGATCTTCGCCAGGGTGCGGACCTGGCGGGCGCTCAGCTGGCCGTACGGCACGGCGACACGCAGCATTGGCGCGAAACGTTGGATGTATAGGCCGTTCTGCAGGCGCAGAGGGCGGAATTCTTCTTCGCTCAGCTCACCGGCCAGGTAGCGGCGGGTCTGATCACGGAACTGCTTGACGCGGTCCTCGATGATCCGCTGATCGTACTCGTCGTATACGTACATAAAAGTCCTGTCTCAGGCATGCAGCTATTCGCGCGCACGGCCGCGCACTCCGGTACGGAGCCGTGGAACGATATCAGGTTGCGGTTATGCGCTAAAGTGATGTTTTTGCATATGAAAAGAACCAAATGGACTATGTGAGACTGAGTGCCATTTGTGCGCCGTGTGCAGCCAGGCGGTTATAATCCGGCGTTTGCTTCGCAGAGATGTGACCCCATGCTCAAGGCCCTGTGCCAAAGCTTGTGTCTTGCCCTGCCACTGGCGGCAAATGCGCAGCCGGCCTCGGTGGTGTTCCTCAATCCGGGGTTGTCCACCGAGACATTCTGGACCAGCTACACCCGCTTCATGCAGGCCGCTGCGGACGAACTGGGCATGTCCCTGCGCGTGGAGTACAGCGAGCGCCGTCCCGACCTGGCGCTGAGCAAGGCCAGGGCAATCTTGAACGGGGCGCAGCGGCCGGATTACCTGGTGCTGGTCAACGAGCAGTACGTGGCACCGGAAATCCTGCGGCTGTCGCGTGGCACCGGGGTCAAGCTGCTGCTGGTCAATAATGGCCTGACCGCCAGCCAGGCCCGCAGCATACAGGCCCAGCCCGACAAGTATGTCGAGCCACTGGGTACCCTGATGAGCAACGACGAGCAGGCGGGCTTCCAGATGTTGCACCTGATGGTTGCGCAACTGCCTCGAGACGCAGGGCCGGTGGACCTGGTGGCCTTTGCCGGGCTCAAGACCACACCGGCCTCGCAGTTGCGCGAGGAGGGCATGCGCCGCGCCCTGGCCGACTTCCCTCAGGTCCGCTTGCGCCAGGTGGTATACGGCGGCTGGAGCCGCGAGCGCGCCTACGAGCAGGCGCAGCAATTGCTGGAGCGATACCCGGCCACCCGCCTGGTGTGGTCTGCCAATGACGAGATGGCCTTTGGCGCCATGCAGGCGTTCGAGGAGGCCGGGCATACACCGGGGCGTGACGTGCTGTTCGGCGCCGTCAACAGTTCGCCCGAGGCCTTGCGTGCGCGCATCGACGGGCGCTTGAGCGCGCTGATGGGCGGGCATTTCACCCTTGGCGGTTGGGCCATGGTGATGTTGCACGACGATGCCCAGGGTGTGGCGCTGAACCGCGACGGCCAGCGCGTGCACAGTGCCCCGGTACTGCAGGCAATCGACCAGGCCAAGGCCAGGCGGTGGCTGAAACTGCTGGAACGGCCCGACTATGGCGTAGATTTTTTGCATTACAGCGCCGAAGGGCGGCCGGCCAGCTACCAGTACCCGTTTCTGACGTCACCGGTCGACTATTGAAAGACCCTGCTTGAGGGAAGGGCATTGCTCGTCTTAACTGCTGGTTGTGAAGTGCATTCCCATAACCACTACAAGAGGCAATGCAATGGGAAACTCAACCAAGGTCCGCAAAGCTGACAGCAGCGTCGATGCCTGGGCGATCCTCTGCCTGATCGTCCTGGTGGTGGTCACTGCCGTGTATTGGGTCAGCCACCAGTAGGCTTTTCTTTTAGACCGTGATGTAGCAACAGCGCCTGCGGGGGGATGTCCTGCGGGCGTTTTTGTGTTGCCTGTACCGGCTAGCGGGTAAGGTGCAGGGCCAGCTGCACCAACCCGATCAGCACCATGATGAATATCAGGGTGAAGAGCGTCCCCAGTGCAATGAAATGGCTGGCTTTGCCGTGGGTGAAGTCGCGAGCGCGGTTCTTGCCGCTTTGCACGCCAAAGGCGGCGGCGAGGATGCTGTGCAGCATCTGCCAGAAGGTTGGGGGTTTGCCCTGGCTGGAATCGTCCATGGTGGCTCCTGAAGAATCAGAGGCAATCAAGGACAGTGTAGGTGCCTATTGGGGCTGCTGTGCAGCCCCAATAGTCTTAGTTGTCGTACCCGAGGTTCGGCGCCAGCCAGCGCTCGCTCACGCTCACATCCTGCCCTTTGCGCGCGCTGTAACGCTCGATCTGGTCCTTGTCGACCTTGCCCACGGCAAAGTACTGCGCCTGCGGGTGGGCAAAGTACCAGCCGCTGACCGCCGCCGCCGGGAACATCGCAAAGTGCTCGGTAAGGAACACGCCGCTTGGCCCGGTTTCGCCGATGGCGGTGCCGTCGAGCAGGCGGAACAGGGTTTCCTTCTCGGTGTGGTCGGGGCAGGCCGGGTAGCCTGGGGCCGGGCGAATGCCGCTGTACTGCTCCTTGATCAGCGCTTCGTTGTCCAGGTGCTCGTCGCGGGCATAGCCCCAGTGCTCTTTACGCACCTGCTCGTGCAGCCACTCGGCGCAGGCTTCGGCCAGGCGGTCGGCCAGGGCCTTGACCATGATCGAGCTGTAGTCGTCGCCTTTGTCCTGGTAAGCCTTGGCCACTTCCTCGGCACCAATGCCGGCAGTGGTGATGAACCCGCCCACATAATCGGTGACGCCGCTGGCTTTTGGCGCGACAAAATCAGCCAGCGACCAGTTGGGCTTGCCGTCCGGCTTGATGGTCTGCTGGCGCAGGTGGTGCAGGGTGGCCAGCGCCTGGCCGTCCTCGCCGTATACCTCGATGTCGTCGTCGGCCACCTGGTTGGCCGGCCAGAAGCCGAACACCGCACGGGCGCTGATCAGCTTCTCGTCGATCAGCTTGTCGAGCATCTCGCGGGCGTCCTTGTACAGCGAGGTGGCAGCTTCGCCAACCACTTCGTCGGTGAGGATGCGCGGGAACTTGCCAGCCAGGTCCCAGGAGATGAAGAACGGGGTCCAGTCGATGTATTCGGCCAGTGTGCGCAGGTCGATGTCTTCCAGCACCTTGACCCCGGTGAAGGAGGGCACTGCTGGCTGGTAGCCGGCCCAGTCGTACTGCGGCTTGGCGGCGATGGCCTGGACATAGCTCAGGCGCTCTGTGCGGGCGCTGCGGTTGGCGGTGCGCTCGCGCACATCCACGTATTCCAGGCGGGTCTTCTCGACGAAGCCCGGCTTGAGCTCCTTGGACAGCAACTGGGTGGCCACGCCGACCGCACGCGAGGCGTCGGTGACGTAGATGACGGCGTCGTTGCTGTACTTTGGCTCGATCTTGACTGCAGTGTGCGCCTTGGACGTGGTGGCGCCGCCGATCATCAGTGGCAGTTCGAAGCCCTGGCGCTGCATTTCGCGGGCAACGTGGACCATCTCGTCCAGCGACGGGGTGATCAGGCCGGACAAGCCGATGATGTCGCACTTCTCGTCGCGGGCGGTTTGCAGGATTTTCTCGGCCGGCACCATCACGCCGAGGTCGACGATGTCATAGCCGTTGCAGCCCAGTACCACGCCGACGATGTTCTTGCCGATGTCGTGCACGTCACCTTTGACCGTGGCCATCAGGATCTTGCCCTTGGCTTCTGGCTTGTCGCCTTTTTCGGCCTCGATGAACGGGATCAGGTGCGCCACCGCCTGCTTCATCACACGTGCCGACTTGACCACCTGGGGCAGGAACATCTTGCCTGCACCGAACAGGTCGCCCACCACGTTCATGCCGCTCATCAGCGGGCCTTCGATGACCTCGATGGGGCGTGCGCATTGCTGGCGGCACTCCTCGGTGTCCTCGACGATGTGCGCGGTGATGCCTTTGACCAGTGCGTGTTCCAGGCGCTTGCCGACCGGCAGCGAACGCCAGGCTTCGTTTTCGACTTCCTTGGTGGCGCCGCCGCCTTTGTAGTCGTCGGCAATGGCCAGCAGGGCATCGGTCCCTTCCGGGGTGCGGTTGAGCACCACGTCCTCGACCCTTTCACGCAGCTCGGCCGGGATCTCGTCGTAGATCTCCAGCTGGCCGGCGTTGACGATACCCATGGTCAGGCCGTTGCGGATGGCGTGGAACAGGAACACCGAGTGGATCGCCTCGCGCACCGGGTTGTTGCCACGGAACGAGAACGACACGTTGGACACCCCGCCCGAGCTCAGGGCATGGGGCAGGTGGTCACGGATATAGGCACAGGCCTCGATGAAGTCGACGGCGTAGTTGTTGTGCTCTTCGATGCCGGTGGCGACGGCGAAGATGTTCGGGTCGAAGATGATGTCTTCCGGCGGGAAGCCCACTTCGTTGACCAGAATGTCGTAGCTGCGCTTGCAGATTTCCTTCTTGCGTGCGGCGGTGTCGGCCTGGCCTACCTCGTCGAAGGCCATCACCACCACGGCGGCGCCGTAGCGCTTGCAGAGGCGGGCGTGGTGCTTGAACTGCTCGACGCCTTCCTTCATGGAAATGGAGTTGACGATGCCTTTGCCTTGAATGCACTTCAGGCCGGCTTCGATCACTTCCCATTTGGAGGAGTCGATCATGATCGGCACGCGGGAAATGTCCGGCTCGCCAGCGATCATGTTGAGGAAACGGACCATGGCAGCCTGGGAGTCGAGCATCCCTTCGTCCATGTTGATGTCGATCACCTGGGCGCCGGCCTCGACCTGCTGCAGGGCGACTTCCAGGGCTTCGGTGTAGTTCTCTTCACGGATCAGCCGGGCGAACTTGGCGGAACCGGTGATATTGGTGCGCTCGCCGACGTTGACGAACAGCGACTGGCGATCGATGGTGAACGGTTCCAGGCCCGACAGGCGGCAGGCCTTGGCAATCTCCGGGATCTCGCGTGGCTTGTATTTGGCCACCGCTTCGGCAATGGCCTGGATGTGGCCTGGGGTAGTACCGCAGCAACCGCCGATGATATTGAGGAAGCCGCTGGCAGCGAATTCCTCGACCACCGCAGCCATTTCGGCCGGGGTTTCGTCGTACTCGCCAAAGGCGTTCGGCAGGCCGGCGTTGGGGTGGGCGGAAACATGGGTGTCGGCTTTGGTCGACAGCTCTTCCAGGTACGGGCGCAGGTCCTTGGCGCCAAGGGCGCAGTTCAGGCCCACGGAAATCGGCTTGGCGTGGCGCACCGAGTTCCAGAACGCTTCGGTGGTCTGGCCCGACAGGGTGCGGCCGGAGGCGTCGGTGATGGTGCCGGAGATCATGATCGGCAGTTCGACAGCGTCCTCTTCGAACACCTGCTGCACGGCAAAAATGGCCGCCTTGGCGTTGAGGGTGTCGAAGATGGTTTCGATCAGTATCAGGTCGGCGCCGCCCTCGATCAGGCCACGGGTGGCCTCGACGTAGTTTTCTACCAGCTCATCGAACGTGACGTTGCGGTAGCCGGGGTCGTTGACGTCCGGTGAAATCGAGCAGGTGCGGCTGGTAGGGCCGAGCACGCCTGCGGCAAAGCGCGGCTTGTCGGGCGTTTCCAGGGTCTTGGCATCGGCCACCTGGCGGGCAATGCGCGCGCCTTCCACGTTCAGCTCATAAACCAGCGATTCCATGCCGTAGTCGGCCTGGGAAATCTGCGTGGCATTGAAGGTGTTGGTTTCAAGGATATCCGCCCCGGCATCGAGGTAGGCTTTTTCGATAGCAGCGATTACGTCCGGGCGGCTGAGCAGCAACAGGTCGTTGTTACCTTTTACATCGCTTGGCCAATCGGCGAAGCGCGTGCCACGATAGTCGTGTTCCTCGAGACGGTAGCTTTGGATCATAGTACCCATGCCGCCGTCGAGGATCAGGATGCGCTCTTTGAGGGCGTTCTGGAGTGCTTGGAGACGAGCGCTGCGGTCGGACATAGGAACTACCTGGTCGGGCAAATATCAGAAGGTGCGAAATCATATCAAAGTTGCGCGGTTTTTAGGCGCATTGCCCATTTGCATGAAAACTGTTCATGTTGCTGGCACGGTAAACAGCACCCAGGACGACCAGGCAACAATCGTGATGGCTTTCTAGAACCAGGACTTTTCGCACATGGTGCATCGTATCCTTGCCGGCGCCTTCGCTCTGCTCATCAGCAGCGCGGCGTTCGGGCAAGCCCCCCAGTCGAGCCCGGCAATATCCTACACCCGGGACATCCAGCCGATCTTCACCGAGAAATGCGTGGCCTGCCACGCCTGCAACGACGCTGCCTGCCAGCTGAAGCTGGAAAGCCCGGAAGGCGCGGTACGCGGGGCCAGCAAAGTGCCGGTCTACGAGGGCGACCGCAGCAAGGCGGTGCCCACCACGCGGCTGTTTTACGACGCCCACAGCGAAGAACAATGGCGCAAGAAAGGCTTCTACTCGGTGCTCGACAACCAGGGCAGCCAGGCAGCGCTGATGGCGCGCATGCTGGAGCTGGGGCACAAGACCCCGCTCACGCCAAATGCCAAGCTGCCCGAGGAAATCGTCCTGGGCCTGAGCCGCAACAATATGTGCCCGTTGCCCCATGAGTTCGACGCCTATGCCGGTGCGCACCCCAAGGAGGGCATGCCGCTGGCGGTGACCGGGCTAACCGACAAGGAATACGACACCATGCGCCGCTGGCTGGCGGCCGGGGCGCCGGTGGAGTACCAGCCGATCAAGCCCAGTGATACCGAAGCCAGGCAGATCGCCGACTGGGAAGAGCTGCTCAACCGCCCGGGTTCCACCGAGGCGCTGGTCGGCCGCTGGCTTTACGAGCATCTGTTCCTGGCGCACATCTACTTCGTCGGCGGCGAGCAGGGCCACTTCTTCCAGTGGGTGCGGTCACGCACGCCCAGCGGCCAGCCGGCCGACATCATTGCCACGCGTCGCCCCAACGACCCACCTGGCACCGACTTCTATTACCGCCTGATCCCGGTGCAGGGCGTGATCGTGCACAAGACGCACATCACCTACCCGATGGGGCCGCAGAAGCTCAAGCGGGTGAAGCAGCTGTTCTACGCCGGCGACTGGCATGCCGCCGCGCTGCCAGGCTACGGCCCGCGTCACCGGGCCAACCCGTTCGAAACCTTCGAAGCCATCCCGGCAGTGGCGCGCTACCAGTTCATGCTGGATAACGCCGAGTACTTCGTGCGCACGTTCATCCGCGGCCCGGTGTGCCGCGGGCAGATCGCTACTGATGTGATCCGCGACAACTTCTGGGCATTGTTCCAGGAGCCGGCCTTCGACCGCTACATCACCGACGCCGAGTACCGTGGCGAGGCCACGCCGCTGCTGGCCATGCCCGGGCAGATCGATGACGTGGGCAGTGTGCTGAGCCTGTGGCACGCTTACCGCGACAAGCGCAACGCATATGAAAAGCTGCGCCGCGACGCCTATGCCGACATGCCGGCACCGGGCTGGTCGACCTTGTGGGCCGGTAACGACAACGCGCTGCTGAGCATCTTCCGCCACTTCGACAGCGCTTCGGTCAGCAAGGGCCTGATCGGTGATGTGCCGCAGACCGTGTGGCTGTTCGACTACCCGCTGCTGGAACGCACCTATTACCAGCTGGCGGTAAACTTCGACGTGTTCGGCAACGTTTCGCACCAGTTGCAGACGCGCCTGTACTTCGACCTGATCCGCAATGGCGCCGAGGTCAACTTCCTGCGCTTGATGCCGGCCGACCATCGCCAGGCGATTCTCAGCGATTGGTACCAGAACAGCGGCAAGGTGAAGATGTGGATGGATTATGAAGACATCGACACCGACACCCCGAGTGGCATCAAGCTCGACCCACTCGACCCCAAGCGCGACTTTGGCCTGAAGCTGGTGCAGCGCACCGGCAGCCTGAATGCTGCGCCCGACCCGATCAACCGCTGCCAGGGCGCGTTCTGCTCACGGCCGCAGATGAGCGAAGAGTTCCGCAATGCCGAGCAGTCGCTCAGCCGCCTGGTGTCGCGCCCGGCTGCCGGGCTGAAGGTGATCAACCAGTTGCCCGAGGCGACCATGCTGCGCATCGAAGGGCAGGGCGGCCAGCGCCAGGTGTACAGCCTGCTGCGCAACCGCGCCCACAGCAACGTGGCGTTCCTGCTGGGCGAGGCGTACCGCTACCAGCCGGGGTTGGATACCCTGACCCTGTACCCCGGCGTGCTCAGCAGCTACCCCAACTTCATCTTCAATGTGCCGACCGGGGATGTGGCGGAGTTTGTCGAGGACATGGAGTATGCGAAGGACGATGCAGCCAGGTTCGAGCGCATTGTCATGCGTTGGGGCGTGCGCCGCAGTCACCCTGAATTCTGGCGCTACTTCCATGACCTGAACAGCTTCATCAAGGAGACCACGCCGGTGGAGGCGGGCGTGCTGGACATGAACCGCTATGAGAACCTCTGATCGGGTAGGCTGACCTTTCCGAGTACCCTGCGGTCGGAAATGGTGGGTGGTCCGGGGGCTGCTATGCAGCCCGATTGCCGGTGAGTGCGGTCCCTGTGGGAGCTGGCTTGCCGGCGATGGAGCGCAAAGCGCTCCCAAAGGCCTCAATGCACCGGCAAGCGCAGGGTATTTCATGCTGTATTCGCTTCAGGCACTGCGGGCGTTCGCCGCCTGGGTGGTGGTGTGCCACCATTTCATGCAGATCTTCTTCGACTTCCACGCCACCGGGCCTGTCGGCCAACTGCTTACTGACCGTGGCGCCGTGGGGGTCGACATCTTCTTCGTCATCAGCGGGTTGGTCATCTACCTGTCGACCCGCGACAAAACCATCGAACCGCGTCAGTTCCTGCTCAACCGGGTGCTGCGTATCGTCCCTGCCTACTGGTTTTACACCGCGTTGATGGCCGCTTTGCTGCTGGCCTTCAGCCAATGGATGCCACATCAGGAATTCGCCTGGCATCACCTGCTCCTGTCGATGCTGTTCATCCCGGCGGAAAACCCCGGTGGCTATGGCCTGTACCCAACCCTGAACGTGGGCTGGACGCTGAACTTCGAGATGTTCTTCTACCTGCTGTTCGGCCTGGCCTTCCTGGTACGCCAGCGGCATCACTTGCTGTTGGTGACTGTTGCACTGTTATTGGTCAGCGAGGTATTGGGGCGCATGGGCGTGCTCAGCCGCTTCTATAACAACGACATCATCTACGAATTCCTGCTCGGCATCGGTGTGGGCGTACTGTACCGTCGTGGGATGATCCGGCAGGGCAGGTGGTTGCCGCTGGCATTGCTGGGCGTGGCCGGCCTGGCGATCTACCATCTGGACGCTTCCCAGCGCTTGCTGCATTGGGGGCTGCCGAGTGCGATGATCGTGCTGGCCTTCGTGGCCCTGGAACCACTGTTCCAGGGCAATCGGCTGCTCAAGGCACTTGGCGATTGCTCGTACTCGGTGTATCTGATTCATGTGCTGGTGCTGTATGCCGGCTGGTTCGCCAGCCAGCGCCTGCACCTGAACCCGTATCTGGTATTTGCCCTGTGCGTGCCGTCCATTGGACTAATGTCGTGGTTCAGCTATCGGTGGCTGGAGCGCGGCCTGTACCGGCGAATGCAGGCTTGGCTGGCGGCGCCACGTGGGCGTTCCCCTGAATATGCGCTTTCCCGAGTCAATTACTAGGACTTTGTTCAAAGGCCGGGTTGGCGTACACTTGGCCGCAAGTCTGTGAGGAACCTACATGAGCGCTATAACCATTACCGACGCCGCCCATGACTACCTGGCCGATCTGCTTTCCAAGCAGAATACGCCCGGCATCGGCATTCGCATTTTCATCACCCAGCCGGGCACCCAGTACGCAGAGACGTGCATTGCCTATTGCAAGCCGGGCGAGGAGAAGCCTGACGACACCGCCGTGGGTCTGAAGAGCTTCACCGCTTACCTGGACGCAGTCAGCGTGCCGTTCCTGGAAGACGCGCTGGTCGATTACGCCACCGACCGCATGGGTGGCCAGCTGACCATCAAGGCGCCAAACGCCAAGGTGCCGATGGTCAACGAAGACAGCCCGATCAACGAGCGCATCAACTACTACCTGCAGACCGAGATCAACCCCGGGCTGGCCAGCCACGGTGGCCAGGTCAGCCTGGTGGATGTGGTCGACGACGGCATTGCCGTGCTGCAGTTCGGTGGTGGCTGCCAGGGTTGTGGCCAGGCCGACGTCACCCTGAAGGAAGGCATCGAGCGCACCTTGCTCGAGCGTATTCCGGAGCTCAAGGGCGTGCGTGACGTGACTGACCACACCCAGAAAGAGAACGCCTACTACTAAGGCTGACGCGCCTGCATGGCTTGTGTGAGGGCGGCTCCCTTAGCAACAAACTGTTACGGTTTCAACCCCTGCGACAACAGGCCGCAGCCCGTATTCAAAGGGCTGCAGGCCATACCCGCGTTCGTCGGGTAGAACCGCTTTGGGTGTCATGCAAGAATGCCCCGGTTTTTCAGCCGGCCCGTCCCGAGGGCCGGCACCTTCCCTGTAAAGGATGGTTTCATGAATGATCTATTTACCCGGCGCGCGGTTGTCGCCGGGATGGGCGTTCTCGGGCTTGGCCTGCTGGCAGGCTGCAGCCCGGCCCGGGGGCTCGAGTTCAAGTACGGCAAGAACATGAGCAACGAAATCCTCGGGCGCAAGTTCAGCCTCAAAGACCCGCAAGGTAACGTGCGCACCCTGTCGAGCTTCTACGGCAGCATGCCGATGGTCTTCTTCGGCTTTACCCAGTGCCCGGCCGTATGCCCGACCACCCTGGCGCGTGCAGCGCAAATCCGCAAGCTGCTCAGAGGCCGCGACCGCGACCTGTTCCAGGTAGTGTTCATCACCCTGGACCCGGAGCGCGACACCCCCGAGGTGCTCGATGCCTACGTCAAGGCCTTCGACCCTACGTTCACCGCACTCACCGGCACCCCTGAAGAAATCGCCGCAGTGGCCAAGGAATTCAAGGTGTTCTACGAGAAGGTCCCGGCCGGTGACACCTATACCATTTCTCACTCGTCCACCAGCTACGTCTACGATACGCGTGGCACCCTGCGCCTGAGCCTGGGCCATTCCCTGAATGCCAAGGAATGCGCTGAAGACCTGGTCACCCTGATGGAGATTTGCTGAATGTCGATGCAACCGATCAAACGCGGCCTGGCTGCCCTGGCACTGATGGGCCTGGCCCTGCCGGCCCTGGCCCAGACAACGGTGAGCGATGCCTGGGTCCGTGCCAGCGTGCCGCACCAGCAGTCCACCGGTGCTTTCATGACCCTGACCGCCAGCAGCGACAGCAAGCTGGTGAGCGTGGCTTCGCCCGTGGCCAAGACCGTGCAGGTGCACGAAATGACCATGAACGGCGAGGTGATGGGCATGCGTGAGGTCAAGGCCGTCGAGCTGCCGGCCGGCAAGGCCGTGACCCTGGACCCCAATGGCCTGCATGTGATGCTGATGGGCCTGAACAATCAGGTGAAGGAAGGCGAGAAAGTGCCACTGACCCTGACCATCGAGGATGCCAAGGGGGCCAAGGAAACCCTCGACGTGCAGGCCGAAGTGCGTCCGCTCAACGCCGAGGCCGGCGGTGGGCATGACCACATGCACATGAAGCACTGACAGACCAAAGGGCCGCGCTTAGCGGCCCTTTTCTTTTTCAGCGGCGTCTTTCAGCTACGAAAGCGCGGCAGCGGCCTGTCGAGCGTCAGCGAGGTCAGGGTCTTTCGAACCTGGGCCTCATCGGCCTCCAATGCCTTCAGGCTGGCGCGGATCTTGCCGGCGGCGGGCACATCGCCCTGCCGGTCGATCCAGTCGGCAATCTCCTTGCAGGCACTGTTCAGGCAGGCCTGGCGCTGGTTCATCAGCGACAGGAGGGTGGTGAGCTCTCTTTCGGACATGGCAGGATCCTCCATTCAGCCTTGACAGTGTAGCAGAGGGTTGGCGCGGCTCTACTCCCTTGGCTAGAACGGCTGAGCCCATGGCAAGGGCTTTCCCTGATAGCGCCGTAACAACTCGTTACTTATACACGGCATGTTTATTGTTGCTGCTGGCGCGTTGCGTACGGCATGAGGCGCGGCACTTGAAAGTAATGGGTGAAAGCGCTCTGTCGCGCTGCCTGGCAGCAGTAGCAATGTCTATATCCAAAAAATCTGGCCTGTAGGACTATTCCTAGGTTCTGTTCTGAGCATGTGGTGCGAGTTGCTGTTGTTACAGTTTTCATGTTGTGCGCAATCCTGGGTGAGTCTTAGATTGATATTGCCCGAGCCAAGCAAGGGCGATTTCAATAATCTGAAAGGAGTTCTCATATGAAATCTGCAATCGAACTGTTCAAGACCGATGTAACTGGCGTAACCACCAAAGGTGTTTGCATGTGGTAAGCACGGGGGCGGTGTCATGCCGCCCCTTTATTCCCCTTGAGAGGAGCATGGTTTATGAACGATCGTGGCTACCACACCATCTGGGATATTACTGGCGCCAGTGCTAGGTTGTTGAGCAATGAAAAAGTTCTGCACCGTTTTTTTTTTTTTTTCTTACTGCATTGCAGACGTCCGGGTTCACCGTCATAAGCGATATGATTCACAAGTTTTCTTCGGGTGGGGAGGGGGTGACGGGGATTTTTCTTCTGTCTGAGTCTCACCTCTCGTACCATACTTATCCGGAGCGTGGATATATTAGTATTGATGTCTATACCTGTGGGAAAAATAATCACTCGATAAACGACGGTATCTCTGCGTTTTTTGGCGCGGACGTTCAAGTCAACAGAAGGACACTGTTACGCGGGAGTATGGTGACTGGCCTGTCGGGGGTGACGTATGCGACTGCTCGATAAAGGGCTAGTAAAATTTGACTACCAGTTTCCACTTTATAATTTTTTCTTCCCCGCTCAGACGCACAATCTCTACGAGCCTGATAAACGTCAGGTTTCCGAAATAATGGCCGGCGCCAATCAGGCGGCACGCTCGCGTGCGTTGTATTTTCATATTCCCTTTTGCGAAGCCATCTGCTCGTTCTGCCCGTTCACACGCGGGTTGTACAAGAATTCCGAGGCTATTGACCGATACACACATGCACTCATCCGTGAAATAGAGTACAAAGCGCAGATTGTCGACTTGAGGGCGGTTCCTGTAAGGGCAATATTTTTTGGCGGAGGAACACCCTCACTATTGTCGCCGCGGAATATTCATGACATTGGTGAGGCGTTGCATCATCATTTTGATATGAGCACTGTAGAGGAGTTTTCATTCGAGTTCAACGTGACCAGTGTGACCGAAGAGCGCGCTCGTGTTCTGGCTGAAATTGGTGTAACCCATGCGCGTTTTGGTCTGCAAACGACAGATAGCGAATGGCGTCAGCTTTTCAATCTCGACCCTGATATTGGCAAGATCGAACGTGCCGTTGAACAGTTACGTACCCATTTCGGATATGTGCTATGTGACATCCTGTATGGCATGAATGGCAGCAGCGAGCAGCAAACGCTCGCCGATATAGACAAAGCTGTTGCGATGGGTGTCAGCAATGTCGATATCTATCCCATAAACAATGCCGCTACATCCGTAAAACTTCACAAGCAGATCAGGGCTCGCTTTAATGATGTGATGCCCGCCATGCGTAAGCTCAACATGAAATTCATGCTCGATGAGCATCTGCGACAGTATGGCTATGTCCCCTACAATGGACATGGTTATGTGCATAGATCCGGAACTGATAGTGCGCTCTTCACCAAAGATTACTCCTTTATCTACCACGAACATGTTTATGGCTATGCCGATCATGACCTGTTGGGCTTCGGGGTAGGTGCCATCTCGTCGGTGGCGGGGCAGGTGATTACCAACGTTTCCTTGCGCGAAAAATACATCCAAAGCATGACGGCAGGAGAGCATCTGTGCCAGGTGAGCGGGCATGACCCGGTGCTGGATGTGGTCAAGCCACTTGTGCTTCGTCTGGCGTATCACGGTTACGTCGACAAGCGTTTGGTTGAGCTGGACCGTGTGCCTGAGGCGTTGATGCAGCGGCTTGATGCACTGATCCAGGCAGGACTGGTTCTGGAAGACCACCACTATTACCGGCTGACGCGGCTTGGCTGGCTTTGGTACAGCAACATCATGTTCTACCTGATGCCGGCAAGTGAGCAAGACATTCTCAGGAAGCTGGTTTTCGAGCGGCTTGATGTACCTGGGCGTGACATTACCGAACATGAGTTGATCTATGCCGCTGGCTGAGGAAAACACGGACTATGCAGGCGTTGAGTCTTAACCACGGTACCCGTTCTCTGGCATTGGGCTATTGTTTTTCCAAATGTGGTGAGTTCGCATTCGAAGCTGCATTTGCCGTGGCCATCGTGTCGATGACCGAGGCGGATCTGCTTTTGATTGGCATCGCGTACTTCTTCCGCTATCTACCGAGTCTGCTGTTTTCACCTTTGGGGGGGTGGCTGGCGGATAACGTCGACAAGAAACGAACGTTATTCGCAGTAGAGGGAACCAAGGGCCTTTTGGCACTTGCTTTCTTTACCTTGTTCAGTTTGACGTCGCCGGTATTGCCCGTCCTTGTCTGCCTTGCGATGGTCATGACAGCGCTCGAATGCCTTTATGTACCTACGTTTCGCGCGTACTTTCCCGACCTTGTGGAAAAGGACCAGCTGGCCTCGGTCAATAGCGGTATACAGGTGATCGAGGATGCTGCCTCGATTATCGGGCCGCTGGTTTTCTCGGCATGTGTGTTACTGCTTTCTCGCGAAGCAACCTTTTTGTTTTTTGCGGCGAGCCTGGTGCTGTCGGCGTTTTCCATCGCCACCTTGGCGCCTGCCAGAAAGGGCGTCCGGCAGGCTTTCGATGGGTGGGCCATAGTCCGGGACTCGGCGCGCAGTGTGAGTCAGCTCAGGGTTAGCAATGCGCCTTTGTTTGCTGTTATTGGCTGCACCACGCTCTGCGCGATGTTCGCCACGTCGGTGATTCGCTTCATCCTTCCGGCGTCGGTGCTGGAACACTTCGCCTCTGAAGCGGCGGTCGGTTATGTATTCTCACTGCTTGCGGCAGGCACCGTACTGGGCGGCGTGCTCTACACACGCTGCAACCCGCGCACCACCCCACGGTTGGTGCTGCGTTACTGGGTGCTTTACGGCGCACTCTTTTTTGCCGCGGCAGTGGCACTGCAATTCAACAGCTGGCTGTTCCTGCTGATTTTGTTCCTGGTCGGCTTCATTGGTGCATTTGTCGATATCGCTATCGTGACGAACATCCAGTGCTTGTCGAGCGAGCATGAGGTTGGCAGAAATTTCTCCCTCTACTACTTCACTGCCGTCATTGGTGATGCCGTTTCAGGTCTGGTTGCCAGCTTGGTCTTTGTGCTTGCGGGGCCCGCCACCTTCATCTGGATGACGCTCATGCTGTTCATCGCGCCGGTACGCTGGAACCTGAAAGGAAGTGCTCATGACACCGACAATCGTATATAGCGTGCTGTTTGATGTAGACGCATGGGAGGGCGTGCAGACTGTACCTTTGCATATGGCGGGGAATCTTGCGCTAGCTTCGGCTTTACTCTTGACGCCGGATGATGCGCGGCAAGCCAATGTGCGCGAGGCGTTGGCGCGTTGGCGCATACCGCTGTTCATTGCCTTGACCCCTGTGGATGACCCGGTACCAGCGGCCAATGAAGGGTGCCTGGTTTTGCCATTGTCGGAGTTCGACAGGGCAAGGCTGACGGCGGCCGCGCTCGCCTTTGATAATCAAGTGCTGCCACCTTTCACGCGTACGGTTGCATCGTTTGTGGGCAAACGACGGCCAACTTTTGCCTGTCCTGGCCATCAAGGGGGAGCGTGTTTGCGGCAGCATCCCGCCGGGGCTCGTTTCGCGCAGTTGCTGGGGCCGGGCGTTTTCCATGTGGATGTGCCTCATGCAGCGCCGGAGCTGGGTGATGTGTTAAGTCATGAAGGCCCGGTACAGCAGGCCGAGCAACTGGCTGCAAGGGTTTTCGGTGCCGACGATACGTGGTTTGTGCTCAATGGCACGTCCACAGCCAACAAAGTTGTTGCCAGCGCGCTGTTGTCGGCCGGTGATCTGGTGTTGATGGATCGCAATAACCACAAGTCGGTGTTTCTTGGTGCATTGGTCCAGTGCGGCGCCTTGCCGGTGTACCTGGACAACGTACGAGATGAGCGGGGGTTGCTAGGCGGCTATCGGCTGGGTGCCCTGGATGAAGCCCGGTTGCGCGGCCGGGTGAGGCAAATATGCGAGCACCGAGCGCACGAGCCCAGGCCCTTTCGTTTGGCCGTGATCCAGCAGACGACCTGCGATGGAGTCGTGGTGGATGCGGCGGCATTATTGGCACGCATCGGACATCTGTGTGATTACGTACTCTTCGACGGTGCCTGGGCTGGCTATGAGCCTTTTGTCCCTACGCTGGCTGGGCTATCGCCGCTGAAGGTGCATTTGACCGAAACCTCCCCCGGCCTTGTCGTGACCCAGTCGGTGCACAAACAGATGTCCGGGCTCTCACAGACCTCGCAGATTCACAAGAAGGACAAGCATATAAGGCACTTGCGCCGTTATTGCAGGTGGCCAGTGTTCAACGCCGCATTCATGCAGCACGCTTCGACCAGTCCGTCTTATCCGTTGTTCATGTCTCTGGAAGTGAATGCTGCCATGCTTGCCGATGGTGAAGGCGAGCGCCACTGGCAGCAGGCGTTGTCGGCTTCACAGGCATTGCGCGATCACGTTGCAGGCCGCTGCCGCTTCATCCGGCCTCTAGCCCCGACTGTTTCGGATGCTTCAACCGAATACCTGCCACAGGGTGCATTGCGTATCGAGCCCGGCTTGCACCATGTCGACCCGTGCAAAGTCATCTTCATCACTCGTGGGAAGCTCGATATTCCGGCATGCCTGGTCACCCAGTACCTGCGAGACTGCGACTTTACTCCGGAGAAAACGGACTTCTACTCCTTCACCCTTCTAATGACGCCTTCTAGCGACAGTACCGTCCTGATGAGGCTGGTAGATGTCCTTGAAGCTTTTGAAGGGCATTTGCTCCAGGGTACAGAGGCGCTTCAAGTGCTCCCTTCATTGCGTGCTGCTCCTGAGCCTTATCACGGGATATCGCTCGCGACGCTCGGTGAACACATCAACAAGTTCTACCGTGCACATCAGCTGGATCAGCGGCAAAGCGAGATTTTCAGTGTCATCGACGTTGCACAGGCAGATCGCTCACCCTATCAGGCCAATCAGCAGTTTGTGCGTGGTGAGGCCAGCTTGGTCAGGATCGGACAGGTGGCAGGCAGAGTAGCAGCCGAGGGTGTTATCCCCTACCCACCGGGGATCATGTGCATCGCACCGGGTGAGCGCTGGACGAGTGCTCTGGTTGCCTACCTGCTGGCGATCGAGACGTTGTCGGCGCAGTACCCCGAGTTCGCCCCGCACATTCAAGGGGTTCATGCCATTCGTAATGCGGATGGCTCAGCGTCGCTGGGGGTATTCGTGCTTGGCTGAAAAGGCACAACCACCATCGGGCTCTGACAGCAAGTTCATTCATGTCGACATGGATTCTTACTTCGTCGCCGTCGAGTTGCTGGATGCACCGTGGCTGCGCGACCGCCCTGTTGCCGTGGGAGGCCGGGCGATCGACCGCGGTGTGATCAGCACATCCAACTACATCGCCAGGCAGTTTGGTGTCAGAAGCGGGATGGCAACCGCCACTGCGCAGCGGTTATGCCCCGAGTTGGTGCTGTTACCTGTGCGATTCGAGCGCTATGAAGCGGTGACCCGCAGTTTGGACAGCATCTTTCGCCGCTACGATCCGAATGTTGAATTTCTCTCGCTGGACGAGGCCACGCTGGATGTTACAGGGCAGGTACATTGCAACGGTTCGGCGACGCTCATGGCATTGCAGATCCGTAAAGCAATTGAACAGGAGCTGAAGTTGACGGCTTCCGCAGGCATCGCACCTTTAAAGTATCTGGCGAAAATGGCTTCGGAAGTGAACAAACCCAATGGCCAGTTTGTTGTTAAGCCGGATCAGGTGCAGTCTTTTCTCGCGAACATGGACGTTCGCAAGATTCCCGGGGTAGGGCCCAAGACCTGGGCTGTTCTGCAGGCCATGGGCTGCATCAAATGTGCTGATGTCACTGATCAGATGATACCGGCACTCCTGCGCCAGCTTGGGACGCACGGTTTCTATGTATGGGAGCGATGTCGGGGGCAGGAGAGCTACGAAGGGAAGCCTGGGGGTTTCCAGTCGCTGGGTGTTGAGCATACGTTGCCCAGTGACTGTAATAACTTCGCCTGCTGTGCCAGAGAGCTGGATGAACTGCTGCCTGCATTGGCAGCACGCCTGGACGCGCTTGGCAGCGAGCCCCGCATTGTCAGGAACCAGGTCAAACTCAAGTTTTCGGATTTTTCCATCGCCAGCACCGAGGCGCCTGCCCTGGCATTGGAGCCGCAGGTGATGCAGGGCCTGTGCCGTGCGCTTTGGGACACCAAACGGCAAGGGCGGTCAGTGCGACTGGTCGGTATTGCCGTCAGGGTTCGAAGGGATCATTTGGACCCTTTTCAACTTGAGTTGGCGCTGTGAGCACTTGGCCGTGCACGACCGAATGAACACACGCCTGCCGATACGCCCCCGGCGTAACCCCGTAGGCTTGCTTGAACTGCCGACTCAAATGGCTCTGGTCGGCAAAACCAAGGTCGAACGCCACCTCCGAGGCGGCCAGGCCGCTCTTCAGCATTTCCCGGGCACGGGCCAGGCGCCGCTGCTTCAGCCAGGCGTGCGGGGGCTGGCCGGTGGCTTGGCGGAATACCCGGGCGAAGTGGAACGGCGACAGGTTCACTGCCGCCGCCAGCGCTTCGAGCGAGGGTGGGTCGGCCAGTTGGCTTTCCAGCAGTTCGCGGGCGCGGGCCACGGCCAGGGGCTCGTGGCCGGGGGCCGAGGGTTCGGCGCATTGCCCGTGGCGTTGCACCAGGGCCAGCACTGCCTGGCGCCAGGCGGTCTGTTGCTGCAAGGCGCTGGCGCCGTTTTCGGACAACTGATGCAGCTGGCTGAAGGCGATGGCCAGGGCCGGGTCGTGGATCACGCTGTCCTTGAAGCTGGGCATGCCATGGCGGCCCAGCTCAAGTTCTTCGAGCACGCCGGTGACGCGCTCGTGCTCGGGGTAAAAGCCGCGGTAGCGCCACCCCGCTTCGTGGGCTGTGGCGCCCGTGTGCAACTCGTCAGGGTTGATCAGTACCATGCTGCCGACCGGTGCCAGGTGCTCGCTGCCGCGGTGCCAGAAGCGCTGGGCGCCGGATTCGATCACCGTGAACACATAGCCTTCATGCACATGCGGGGCGAAGCGCTGCTGAAAGTAGCGCGCGTGCAGCATCTCGACGTCGCCCAGGGCTGGCGCCTGCCAGAGGTGTGTCTGCTCGCGCAGGGGCGTGGTCATGCCAGCCAGTTGCGCAGAAGGAAGAAGATCAACATGCTCACCAGCATGCTCAGCAACACGCTGCGGGTCAACAGCACCAGGGCGATGGCCACCAGTGAACCGAGCAGATAGGGGTTGAGCAGGCTCAGGTTGAGCTGATGTTCGGGCATGAAGATGATCGGGCCGCAGATGGCGGTGAGCATACCGGGCACGGCAAAGCCGAGGAACTGCCGGGCATTGGAGCTCAGGCGCAAGGGCAGGCGTGGCTCAAGGAACGCGTAGCGGTTGAGGAACACAATGGCGCCCATGGCGAAAATCAGGATCCAGGTCATGCGCGGGCTCCGGCAAATTTCTGGCAGATGAACCCGGCGCTCATGCCCAGCAGGCCTGCGGCCACCAAGGCGGCCTCCCAATGCCAGTAGCTGAACAGCACCGAGCAGAACAGCGACACGGCTACGCACACCACGGTAGCCAGGTTGCGCACCAGCGGCGCGATCAGGGCGACGAAGGTGGCGACGATGGAAAAGTCCAGGCCGAGTTGATCGAGGTGGGGAATGTTCTGGCCCAGCAGGATGCCGGCCAGGGTGAACAGGTTCCAGGCGACGTAGAACGTCAGGCCTACCCCCAGGGCATACCAGCGGTTGAACTGCTGCTGGTCGTACTGGCTGGTCAGGGCGAAGAACTCGTCGGTCAGCAGGAAGCCCAGGCCCAACCGCCAGCGCAATGGCTGGCCGGACAGCACCGGGCGCATCGACAGGCCATACAGCAGGTGCTGCGAGGTCAGCAGCAGGGTGGTGAGCAGGATCGACGCCAGGTTGGCGCCGCCCTTGAGCATGCCAATGGCAACCAGTTGCGCGGCACCGGCGAAGACGATGGCCGATAACCCTTGCCCCTGCCAGGCACTGAGGTTGGCCTCGATGGCCATGGAGCCGGCCAGCAGGCCCCAGGGGGCGACGGCCAGAGACAACGGCATGATGGCGATGGCGCCGTGGAGGAAGGCTTGGCGAGCGATGTGGGGCATGATGGCTGCGATGCGTCTACGAGGCAGATCAGCATGCCAGACAGGGCAGGGGATGGCTTGAACGATCTTGCTGCTCGACGCGTTTCCTTGTGTGAGGAACTGGCTTCTCAGTAAATGAAAATTTGCGCGATCATTGTGGGAGCGGGCGCGCCCGCGAACACGGGCGAAGCCCGTGCCATACACCGCGCAGCCTGCTTCGCGGGCATGCCCGCTCCCACAGGTACAACGCAGGCTTCAGGCTTATGCGGCAGCTGTCGGAAGGTCAAGGGTGGCTGGTCAGGTGCTGTCGCGCGGTTGCGCAGCCGTTGATGTCCACGGCTTTCTGCAACAGGCTCAGGCGCTGCGGTGGGTCCAGGTCGCCGAGCAGGCGGTACACCTCGGCCTGGTAGTCGCGCTGGCGCCCCCACAACATTTGCAGGCCTTCTGGCCGGCTGCGGCTGCAGGCCAGGCGGGTGGCCGGTTGCGGGTAATAGGGGGCGTACACGGTGGCCATGCTGGGGATGGCCTCCAGCGCTGCACGGTACTCGCTGCTGGCGTTGTAGGGCCGGCACCAGGTGGCGATCGCTGGCGCGGGTGCGGCAAAACCCTGCCTGAGACTGGCTTCGAGCAACGGGCAGGCGGCATCCGGAATTTGCGCGGCGGGCAGGTAAGTCATGTAGTACAGCGCCAGGCGGTACTGCGCAACCGGGTGGCCCAGCTCTACCGACTTTTTCAACAGGGCAACCGCTGTCGGCAGCGTGTGGGCCATGGCCTGGCCCTGGCGGCTGAGCTCGGGGTCGCCACCCAAGGCGGTGCGCAGGGTACTGGTATCGTCACCCTGGTTATCGGCCTGCTCCAGCAGCGGCAAGGCCTGGCGGTAGAGCAGGTCGGCGTGAGGGTCGATACGCACTTCCAGCGCGTGCGCAGCCAACGGCATCAGGGCGACCAACAGCGGGGGCAGGCGTCGCATGCGGCTCACAGGCAAGCCCCGGGGGCGGCCAGGCAAGGATGGACGGCTTCGATGTTAATGGCGGTCAAGCGTACGCCTCGGGAAAATCGGAACGACGGCCTATTCTAGCCACCCAAGGGGGGTGGCCGAAAGACCACGCGGCAACTGTCAGACGAGCTTGATCGGCGTGACCTTGCGTTGCGCGTGTTTTTCCTGTGCCAGGCCAAGCTTGGCGGTAATCACCTTGGCCAGGGCGTTGTTACCGAGGTCGTTCAGGTGCAGGCGGTCGATGAACAGGTCGGCGCCGAACACTGGCGAGCTGCTGAGCATGCTGTTCATGTCGTAGCAGGGCACCGGGTCAGCCTGGCTTTTGATACGGCGGAAAAAGGCCGAGTGCAACTGGCTGTCGAATGCGCCGTCCAGCAGCCGGTCGAAGTTCGCAGGTTGTTGCTCCAGCGCGGCCAGCATGGCCTGCTCACCAACGGGCAGGGTGTTGCGACACCAGGGCAGCAACGGCTGCAGGATAAAGGTGAGGGTGGCGTGGCTGTCTGCCAGCAGACGGTCCCACTGACGCAAGGTCCGGCCAATGCTATCGGCAGCGCGGGCCAGGCGCCTTTCCGGGGGCGACAGCGGCCAGATGACCGGGGCTTCGACCGCAGGCGTGGTCAGTGCCTGGCCGATGCGCCGCCACAGTGACGGCCTACGGGGTGGCGCGGCAGGCTGCATGCCTTCGCTGAAACTGTTGAGAAAGGCCTGGTAGGCCTTGGCGTGCTGTGGGTCGTTGGGGCTGGCGAGGACTTCGCACAGGGCTTCATGGGCCAAGCTGTTGAGGCCGCTGAGCACCACTACATGGCCGAGTTGGCCAAGGCGGTGCTGGTGCGTCAGGAACATCAGCAGTTCCTGGCCGGCATTGAGCCCGCAACCGGCCAGGCTCAGCCAGACCTCGCCGGTGAGCGCCGACAGGTGCGAAGCCACCGTGTGCTCGTCGGAGCTGGCGCCGATACCCAGGGCGGTCGAGCCGCCGACCAGCAGGTTGATGCGTGAAGCGCCGCCGCGTTCTGCCGCCGAAAAGCGCTTGCCGGCGCAATGGCTGTAGCGCAGGCCAAGGGCGTCGGTGTTGATGGTGCCGGAACGGTAGCCGGTTTCATGCACGTGCACAGTATGCGGCGCACGGCGGCTGCCCAGCAGCAGAAAGCGCTGGTAGTCCTGCTGCAACGGTGAAGGAGACTGGCTCGTATCAGTCGCTGTCATGGTCTGTCCTTCTGTTGCGCCGGGCGCTTCGTATCAAACTCAGGCAGCCAGTTCGTTGAGGTTGTACAGCAGGCCGCCAGCGGCGATCAGCAGCAACGCGACGCCCGAAGCCAGGCTGATCACGCGGTTGCTGCGCTGCGAGGCGATCTTGCCGATGGCGAAGATGTACAGGCTGAGCACGGCGAAATCGATGGCCACCCACAGCAGCGACAGCACCACCATGCTTTTGCCGAACGACTCGGTGATCTGGATGAACTGCGGGAAGAAGGCGATGAAGAAAATGATGTCCTTGGGGTTGGAAATGCCCACCATGAAGCCTTGCAGCAGCCCGCCACGCGCGGCCTTGGGAGCCTCGCTCGGCGCTTGCGGTGCCGGCGCCTGCAGGGCGTCCCTCAGCGTGCCCACGGCGATGTAGCCGATGAACAGGCAACCCAGCAGGCTCATGGTGCTGAGCCATGCCTTGTCGATGGCGGCGCTGGTGAGGATGATCCAGGCCGCAGCGCCGATCAGCACCAGTGAGGCCCAGTTGGTGCCAACGGCGGTGAACATGGCCTTGCGCGAGCCGGAGGCAGCCGCGGTGTTGACGATCAGCGCCACCACCGGGCCGGGGGTGGCGATGAGCAGCAGGACGGTGAGGGCATAGGTGAAGGTGAGTGCGGTATTCACGGTCAGTTCTCGATCAGTAAGTCGGGTGTCGCAGGGTGTGCGGCATGTGCGTGGAACGGGCAGCGTGACGGGTTGAGCGAACCTGCCTCCTGCAGTTGGTACTGCTTCCATTCGTAGTTGTCGGTATCGCCGAAAAAGCCAAGGGTGTCGGGCATGACGCCGTCGTTGTAGTGGTGCACGCGCTCGCGTATGCGCTCGCGGATTCGTTTGCCACTCTCGGTGTTGGCGTTGGCCACTTCGTCGAAGTTCGCCCGTGGATTGATGACGAAGGTGATGTGATGCCCCAGGTTGCGGCTTTTCATCTGCTGGTGGCCGGGGAAGTTCATGTTGATGAACAAGGGCATGCCTGCATAGCAGAACGACCAGCCGTTGTCGTCGGGGTCGGTCGGCATGCCCTGCGGCCATGGGTGCGGGTCGCGTGCATGCACACCACGCAGCACCTTCCATGCCAGTGCCTGCTGTTCGGCCAGGGTGTAATCGGGGGCTGTTTCGAGAAACACCACCAGTGGGCTGCCGATGCGCTGCTTGGGTGTGATCGGGGCGACTGTGCACACGTAGTCGGCCAGGCCCTGGGCGATGTCATCGGCCAGTTGTTCGGCGCGGGCGAAGAGTATGTGGCAGGTTTCGCCATTTACCGCCTTGCGGCCGAACAGGCAAGGGAAGTCGGGGTTGGCGAGAATACTGCGAAAGTGTTCTATGGTTTTGAAAGTCCAGTGTTGCGCATTGCATCCATGTTCAACGGCCAGCTCTAGCGCATCCAGGCGATAGCAATTTCCATATCCCGTAAACATGATTTCCCCAGGCGTTGATTAAGTGAACGTTCCAGTCATATGCAGGCAGGATCTTGGTTATGTTTATTATTTACCTGCATTTTCCGAGAGGCTCTCGACGTTGTAAAACGCGTGGAACTGTGACCTACTATTAGTCTTGTTCATGCTCGGGACGTCGCCATGTCGGAACGGATTCAGGCCTTGCACGCCCTGCGTGCCTTCGAGGTGGCCTCTCGCTATGGCTCTTTTACCCGTGCGGCGGAAGAACTGGCCCTGACCCAAGGCGCGGTCAGCCATCACATCAAAACCCTGGAAGCCCTGTTTGGCTGCGACCTGTTCGAACGGCGTGGCCCGAAATTGAGCCTGACCGAGCACGGGCGCCTGCTGGCGCAAGAGCTGAAGGTTGGCTTCAAGATCATCGAAAATGCCTGCGCGTTGCTGCGCCAGGACCGCTACGGCCTGCGCCTGAAGGCGCCGTCCACGCTCACCATGCGCTGGCTGTTGCGGGCGCTGGATGCGTTCAAGAAGGCCGATGACAACTGCAGCGTGCAACTGTCCAGCGTGTGGATGGATATCGACAGCGTGGACTTCTATTCCGAGCCCTACGACTGCGCCATTCTATTGGCCAGCGGGCGTTTCCCCGCCGATATCGAGAGCTTCAAGCTGTTTGATGAATGGCTGATCCCGGTGTGCCACCCCGATTACATGGCACAGGCTCAACCGGCCCTGGCGGACTTGGCCCAATGCGAGTTCCTGCACCCGTCGCCCGACCGGCGCGACTGGCGGCGCTGGCTGGCGCGGATGGGCGCACTGGAGATCAGCATCGACCAGGGACAAGTGTTTGATACGCTCGACCAGGGCATTTCGGCTGCCCAGCAAGGCCTGGGTATTTCGGTAGTCGACCTGGTGCTGGCCAGTGCCGACCTACAGGCCGGGCGCTTGGCCACGCCGTTCAAGCATGCCGTGGCCACTGGTGACGGTTACTACATGACCTGGCTCAAGGCCAGCCCCAAGGCGCGGCAAATGTACAAGCTGCGCGACTTCCTGCTTGGCCAAGTGCCACTGCTGGCCTACAAGGACATCAACTACCTGTACGGTTGAACACCCGCTCGAGCATGAAATCGATGAACACCCGCAACTTCGGCGGCATCTGCCGCCCGGACGGCCACAGCAGATAGAAACTGCCACGCCGCTCCATGAAGTTGTCGAGCACGCTGACCAGTGAGCCATTGCCCAGTTCGCGGCGCACGTTGAAGTCCGGCAGGCAGGTGATGCCACGGTGGTTCAAGGCAAAGCAGACGCGCGTCTCGACATGGTTGCAAACCATCGAGATGGGGATGTCGTAGGCTTGCTCGGGGTGCTCCTGGCGCAGCGGCCAGGTTTCCAGCTTGCCGCTGCTGGGGAAACGATAATGCAGGCAGGTATGCGCCGCCAGGTCGCGCGGGTGCAGGGGTGTGCCGCGTTCGCGCAGGTACTCGGGTGAGGCCACCAGGCGGTGCTGGAAGTGCCCCAGAAACTTGGCGTTGAGCCGCGAATCCACCGGCTGCCCGCCGCGCAGCACCACATCGAAGCCTTCGCCGACGATATCCACCATGCGGTCGGAAAAGTCCAGGTCCAGCTCCACCTGCGGGTACAGCGCCATGAACTCGGCCAGCGCCGGCATCACCAGCGCTGTGACCTGCGGCATGCTGACGCGCAAGCGGCCACGCGGGGTTTCGCTGGCCTGAGACAGCTCCTGCTCGGTGGCCTCGATTTCGGCCAGGATGCGTCGGCTGCGCTCGAGGAACAGCGTGCCCTCGGCGGTAAGCGTAATGCTGCGCGTGCTGCGGTGGAACAGGCGCACACCCAGGCGGCTTTCCAGGCGTGCCACGCGTTTGCCCACGGCCGAGGCAGTGATGCCCAGCGACTGGCCGGCGGCGACGAAACTGCGGGTTTCGGCCACGCGATTGAACACCACGAAGCCACTGAGGCTGTCCATGTTGCATTCCTGATTGCGGACACAGATGTCCTGGGTGAGCGGCATTGTACCCGTCTTTTTCCGCAGTGGCCTTGCTTGCAGACTGTCCGCCTTGTTTTCCAACTCAAGGCAACTGCAATGTCCCAGACATCCTCCCCACCGTTGCTGGACGCCAGCAGCGAGCGCCTGCCCGTCAGCGGGCTGCTGGCGCTGGCCATGACTGGCTTTATCGCCATCCTCAGCGAAACCCTGCCGGCGGGCTTGCTCGACCAGATCGCCAACGGGATGCACATCAGTCAGGCCATGGCCGGGCAGTGGGTCACAGCCTATGCCCTGGGCTCGCTACTGACGGCAATTCCGCTGGTGACCCTGACCCAGGGCTGGTATCGCCGGCGCGCTCTGCTGCTGGCGATCATCGGCTTTGTGCTGTTCAACGGGCTGACGGCCTTGTCGACATCCAACAGCCTGACCCTGGTGCTGCGCTTTTTCACCGGCGCAGCCGCCGGGCTGGCCTGGGGCCTGATCGCTGGCCATGCCCGGCGTATGGTGCCGGCGGCACAGCAGGGCCGGGCCATGGCGTTGGCCATGCTCGGGCAGCCGATTGCCTTGTCGCTCGGGCTGCCGATTGCCACCTGGCTGGGCGCCGGGCTGGGCTGGCGCGCAACGTTTGTGGTGGTCACCCTGGTGGCGTTGCTGCTGGTGGTGTGGGTGCTGCGCTCGGTGCCGGAGTACCCGGGGCATGCCGCCGGCAAGCGCCCGGCGGCCATGCAGGTGTTGCGCACGCCGGGGGTGTTGGTCGTGCTGCTGGTGATCCTGAGCTGGATCCTTGGCCACAACATTCTCTACACCTACATTGTGCCGTTGCTGGCAGCGGCCGGCATGGCTGCGGACATTGGCCCGGTGCTGATGGTGTTTGGCCTTTCGGCCCTGGCCGGAATCGGCCTGGTGGGGTTGCTGGTCGACCGGCATTTGCGCACGCTGGTATTGCTGAGCCTGGCCGGTTTTGCCTTGGCCACACTGGCATTGGGGCAGGCGTCGTCGTGGTTGATGTACCTGAGCATCGCCCTGTGGGGCTTGACCTACGGTGGCGCACCGACCCTGCTGCAGACCGCCTGTGCCGATGCGGCTGGCGAGGGCGGGGATGTGGCGCAATCGATGCTGGTGACAGTGTGGAACAGCGCTATCGCCCTAGGCGGGATCGTGGGTGGTGTGTTGCTCGTCGGGGGCGGGACCGAGGCCTTTGGCGGGGTGGTGTTGGCATTGATCGCGGTGGCCTTGTTGTTGACTTGGGCAGCGCGCAGAAGTGGCTTCGTGGCGGGGGCACGCTAGCGTAGAATTGCGTTTTTCAGCAGAGGTCGACGCAGTGGAGTTGCAGCAGGGTTTTGTGCTGACCCGTCATTGGCATGACACGCCCGAAGGCACCTGCGTGGAGTTCTGGCTGGCAACCGATCAGGGGCCACGGCAGCTACGCCTGGCGCCACAGGTTTCGGTGGCGTTCATCCCGCAGGCGCATGAGGCCCACGCGCGGGTGTTGCTGGCCAACGAGCCCGGCGTCGAGCTGCGGCCACTGCGCCTGAAAGACTTCGACCAGCGCCCGGTGCTGGGCTTGTACTGCCGGCAGCACCGGCAACTGATGCAACTGGAGCAACGCCTGCGCACCGCTGGTGTCGAGGTGTTCGAAGCGGACATCCGCCCACCCGAACGCTACCTGATGGAGCGCTTCATCACTGCCCCGGTCCAGTTCACCGGCCAACCCGACGCCCAGGGCGTCCTCTGCGAGGCCCAGCTCAAGCCCTCGCCAGGTTACCGCCCGCCGCTGCGCCTGGTGTCGTTGGACATCGAAACCAGCGAGCGCGGCGAGCTGTACAGCATCGCCCTTGAAGGCTGCGGCCAGCGTCAGGTGTTCATGCTCGGCCCGGCCAACGGCACGGCCGACGGCCTCGATTTTGACCTGCACTACTGCGCTGACCGCCCCGCGCTGCTGGCCTGCCTCAACCAGTGGATGGCCGAGCATGACCCGGATGCAATCATCGGCTGGAACCTGGTGCAGTTCGACCTGCGGCTGCTGCATGAGCACGCCAAAGCGCTGCAGGTGCCGCTGGCGTTGGGGCGTAAAGGTGCCCCGATGACATTACGTAGCCATGCCGGTGGTGGCCACGTGTTTGCCGATGCCCCGGGGCGGCTGTTGATCGACGGCATCGAGGCGTTGCGCTCGGCAACCTGGAGCTTCCCATCGTTCAGCCTGGAGAGCGTTGCCCAGACGCTGCTCGGTGAAGGCAAAGCCATCGACACGCCTTACCAGCGCATGGACGAGATCAACCGGCGCTTTGCCGAGGACAAACCGGCCCTGGCGCGATACAACCTCAAGGACTGTGAGCTGGTTACGCGTATCTTTGCCCACACCCGCCTGCTCGAGTTCCTGCTGGAGCGGTCTTCGGTCACCGGCCTGGCAGTAGACCGCAGCGGTGGATCGGTCGCTGCGTTTTGCCACTTGTACATGCCGCAGATGCACCGTATGGGCTTTGTGGCCCCCAACCTTGGCAGCCGCCCTGACGAAGCCAGCCCTGGTGGTTTCGTCATGGATTCGCGCCCAGGCCTTTACGACTCGGTGCTGGTGCTTGACTACAAGAGCCTGTACCCGTCGATCATTCGTACCTTCCTGATCGACCCGGTGGGGTTGGTGGAAGGCCTGCGTGTTCCCGATGACGAGCATTCGGTGGAAGGCTTTCGGGGAGGGCGCTTTTCGCGTAGCCAGCATTGCCTGCCGGCCATCGTCGAGCGTGTGTGGCAGGGCAGGGAAGCCGCCAAACGTGACGGCAACGCAGCGTTGTCGCAGGCCTTGAAGATCATCATGAACGCGTTCTACGGGGTGCTGGGCTCGAGTGGTTGTCGCTTCTTCGACCCCCGGCTGGCCTCGTCCATCACCATGCGTGGGCACCAGATCATGCGCCAGACCCGGGCGCTGATCGAGGCGCGCGGCTATGACGTGATCTATGGCGACACCGACTCCACCTTCGTCTGGCTCAAGGGTGCCCATGCCGAGGAAGACGCGGCGCGCATCGGCCGCGAGCTGGTGGCCGAAGTCAACCAATGGTGGCAAGCACATTTGCACGAAACCATGAACCTGCAGAGTGCCCTCGAACTGCAGTTCGAAGTGCATTACCGGCGCTTCCTGATGCCAACCATCCGCGGCACCGATGAAGGCAGCAAGAAGCGCTATGCCGGCCTGGTGCAGCAAGCCGACGGTTCTGAAGAGATGGTTTACAAAGGCCTGGAATCGGTACGCACCGACTGGTCGCCGTTGGCCCGGGAGTTTCAGCAGGCGCTCTATGGCCGTGTGTTTCGCGGCGATCCCTACCGCGATTATGTCTGCGAGTATGTGCGGCGTACGTTGGCCGGCGAGCAGGACGAGCTGCTGGTGTATCGCAAGCGCCTGCGCAGGCCGCTGGCCGATTACCAGCGCAACGTGCCCCCGCATGTGCGTGCCGCACGCCTTGCCGACGAGTACAACAAGCGCCTGGGGCGCCCCCTGCAGTACCAGCGCGGTGGCTGGATCAGCTACGTAATCACCACCGCCGGCCCTGAGCCGCTGGAAAACCTGCAGGCACCGATCGATTACGATCACTACATCAGCCGTCAGCTACAACCAGTGGCAGATGCCATCCTGCCCTTTGTCGGCGATGATTTCGCTCGTCTTACCGACCATCAGCTGCTGCTGTTCTGAACGGGTGGTAGATAGCTAGGCGTCAGCACGACGCAACAATGTTCAGACTCGCACCTCCACGTCATCGCGGAGGCAGAGATGCAGAACAATAGCAGTCAACCCTCGGCTGCGGCCGATACCCTTGCCATGGCGCAAGCATGCCAGGACCATTACATCGCGCAGCGGCTGCCGGCCTGGATGACGCGCCTGAGCGTGGCAGAATTCACCCTCCTGAGTGAGGCGCTGCCGGAGCTGCTGGCCTGTCGCGAAGGCTTGTCGTCAGCGCTGGCGCGGCTGAACAATCTGGATGCATTTGCCCATCCTTTGCTGCAAAAAGCGCTTGGCGCCCACGGCGGTCTCGACGTGGATCGCCTGTACTTTCGCCAGTGGTACACCTTCCCCTCGCCTACGATCAATTATGTAACTGGCCGGCTACCCGTTGTCGCCAGCGACTACTACGACATCCCGGTGCTCGAGGCTGCGTTGGGTAATTTCACCGCAGAACAGCAGCGCGCCCAGCCGCGTGGCAACTGCCTGGTCGATGAGTGCGGCGCAAGGCGTAGTGAACTGCCTGCATCGGCCTTCGCCAAATTGTGTCGAGAGCTGGACCTTGGCCAGAAGTACCAGGCGCATCTGGACGCTGTTCTGCAGCCCGAAGTCGAACGATTGATAGCGCGACGACAACGCTACAGCATGTTGGTGGATGCCCTGCAGGCCAGGGCGCAAGGCGTATTGAGCGCAGGCCAGCTGCAGTGGGTGGTGGAGTTGTGCCTCCAGGGCACGCTGGGCAAGCTCGAAGGCGCACCGGTTCGCGTCCGACAGTTGGTGTTGTTTGGTTGCAGCTTGCAGCAGATCGTCGTGCTGGACGTGATCGATGAGGGCGTGTTGTACAACACCAGCAAGCGCGTGCTGGTGTACGTGCCGGGTGACCCGCACGGCCCCTGGAGCGTGCGCGCAGACCTGGAAGATTATGCCCGCCGGGTCCTTGGCAAACGCCTGCGCGAAGAGGGCTACCGGCGGTTTTTCAACCGCTTCGTGCGCCGTCGCGATAGCCAGCGGTTCTTCTCGGCGGTCAGCGAACGGCTCGATGACGTGACCGGCTGGGCAACCCGGGACCTTGATGAGCAGACCTGCGCGTATCCCTTGCCGCTGTTCGAACACATTGCTGACGACTGGGTCGCCCGGATCAAGGACGATGCTGCAATCATTGCCCCGCCGGTGGCCCAGCTTGATCGCGAGGTCCAGGCCGAGCATGGTCGCCGTCTGCGTGCTGAAGGCTGGACCCTGTTGGGTATTGCAGGGTTTTTCGTGCCCGGCATCGGCGCGGTGTTGCTGGGGGTGATGGCCTGGGAGCTGCTCGAACAGACGTTTCAGGCTGTCGGGGACTGGCAGGACAACGAGCGCAATGCGGCGCTGGCGCATCTGCTGAATGTCGGCAAAGGGCTACTGGCCGTCGGTGCCACCGTTGCCGTTGTTGCTACGGCCCGTCGCGCCTGGAGCGAGGTGGACAAGCTGATACCGGCGCAGCTGGCTAGCGGCGAGGAAAAACTGTGGAATGCAGACCTCAGGCCCTATCGCTGCGAAAGCCCGCCGGACACGGCAGCCCTTGACAAGGAAGGCGTTCACCGCCTGGGCGAGCGTCGCTGGATCAGCATGGGGGGGCACTGGTATGAGGTGGCTTGGCGCGATGCCGATGAACAGTGGCAACTGCTCCCTTATCAAAGTTATGCGCCGCCGCTACGTCACAATGGTGCCGGTGCGTGGCGGCTGTGGTGCGAGCAGCCAGCCGAGTGGGACGACACCCACCAGCTGTTCCGTCGCCTGGGCAGGCCATTCAGCGACCTCGATGATGCGCAAATCGACCAGGCGCTCGCGGTTCATGGTCTTGACGACCAGCATTTACGGGCATGGCATGTGTATGGCCGGGCGCCGGAAGCCGTGCTGGTCGATACCGTCGACCGCGTGGTCCTCGCCAGCCGGATCCGCACGTTGGTCCAGCAGTTGCGTGAGGGCGTGGCCACCGCCGATCCGCCGCTGCTGGAGCGGGTGATGCATCTACCCCAGGCAGCCGGCAAGGGCGGCGCAGCGTTGGCTGATGTGGCCTGGGCAGGGCGACGAGAGTTGTTGCAGAGTTTGTACGAAGAGCCGAATCCCGACACTGAAACTGGCAGCCCATTGCGCCGGGATTTTGCCAGCCTGCACCGTTTGGCCGCGGACGAGGTGCTGCGCGATGGCAGCGAGGAGGACCTGCAGCAGCTTCGCGAGACCGGCCGCGTGCCGTTGTTCATGGCCGAGGCGGCAAGGCTGCAGGTTGCGCGGATCCGAGTCGCGCGGGTGCATGAGGCGCTGAGTATCGATACGCCGCAAAACCTCGACCTGGCGCGGGTGGTGCTGAGTTTGCTGGTTCACGTGCGGGGGGCTGACGGGCCCGGGTGGCGATTGCTCGACGGTGATGCCAGTGAGCCGCTGCTGACTATCGAGGGCGCGGGGCAGACGTTTGACCTGCTTCACCAGCATGGGGTGTTCCGCTTGCGTGATCCTGCGCGGTCATTGACCAGTGAGGCGGGTGAGTTGTTCGAGACCCTGGCTGCGGCTTATGACGAGCCGTCTCAGGCGGCCATCGGCCAGGGCCACGCTTTCGCGCCTGCACTGCGCCAGGCCCTGGCACAGGTTGCAAGCGGCCAAAGGCAGGTGGTGGTAAATGTACTCAGGCTGGATCGGCCGAGTGGGTCATTTCTCGCGCCGCAACGGCTCGATGATGGCCGGATTGGCTACCCCCTGGCTGGCGGCAGGTTATGGGCCGCGCTGGGGCTTTCCAGGCCGAGGGCATTTCAGGCACGGCTTCGAGACCTGTACCCAGCCCTCAGTGATGAACAGATCGGCCGTTGGCTGGCGTCAGACAACGCGCAGGCCAGGTTGCGCGTGCTGGAGCAGCAATACGCACTGCTTAGCACTCACCTGAACAAATGGGTCCGCAGTGCCTTTCCGACATCGGAACTGGCCGCCCGGCGTGAATTCAGAAAGGGCCTGATCGACTGCTGGCGCTGGCTTATCCCGGAACTTCAAGACGATGCGCCAGTGGAGGGCGGACGCTTCATGCTGACCCAGACCCGCAGCCGCTTGCAGCAACTGCCTGCATTGCCGGCGCAAGTAGGTTTTCCGCATGTCTCGATCCTGGCCTTGCGTACCATGCGCCTGGAGCAGATTCCGGATGAGTTTCTGCGTGCATTTCCCAACTTGCGCAACCTGGAAATCACCCAGTGTCGCCTCAGGCGCCTGCCTTTGCCTCTGATGCTTGCCCAAAGGCTGGAAGTGCTTGATCTGTCGGGTAACCAGATCGTTCTCGACGAAAGCCAGGCCCTGATCCTGGCGGGTTGTCGTTCGCTGGTGTACCTGAACCTTTCGGACAACCCATTGGGCAGGGCATTTTCGGTCTTCGCCATGACCGAGCTCAATGCCCTGCACCTGCCACACACCCAGATGCCCGAGTTTCCATATGGGGTGATGGATGTTCCGGACCTGCATACTCTCGACCTTTGCGGCAACAGTATTGCCGAGTTGCCCGAGGGTTTTCATCGGTCGCAACTGTGGCGCTCTGGCAGGGTCGGGCTTTCCGGTAATCTGCTGGCGGCTGCGCCTGAGGCGCTTACTGCCTGGCACTGGCTTGAGGCAAGCCGCGTTCCATACCGGCTGCGTTTTCTGGACGTATTGGCAGCCGGGGATCGCGACGAAATGGCCGCGCTGTGGGTCCATCTTGAAGCAGAAGAACGCTCGGCTGACTTCTTCAACACCCTGTCGGTGCTGACGGCATCGGGAGCATTCCGGTTCTCGTCGACCGCGTCCTCTCTCGCATCTCGGGTACTCGAAATGTTCCAGGCAATGAATGAGGATGACGCGCTAAAGCGTGAGCTGTTCGAACATGCGGCGGCCACCGATTGCCAGGATAACGCCACTGCCCGTTTCGCTGACCTGGAACTGCGCGTGATGATATGGCGTGCGCGACGCGGCGAGTTTGCCCGGCAGCCTGAGCGGGCATTGCTATGGCTCGGTGGTCGGTTGTGGCGGTTGGCGTTGCTCGACCAGATTGCCGCTGAACATGCCCAGCGGCTGGGTGCGGGCAATGAGTCGATCGAATTCGCCCTGGCATACCGGATCGCCTTGCGCAGGGCTTTGGACTTACCCGCTCAGCCAGACGAAATGCTCTATCCAGGTATTGCTGCGCTGAGCAACCAGGACGTTCGCGTGGCCCGTGAAACCGTCCTGTCGGGGCAGACCCGGGAAGGCATTGCTCAGTATCTGTCACGGCAGTGGTTCTGGCAGGATTACCTGCGCAAGACCTTCCCGGTTCGCCTGCAAGTGCCGCGTCATCTGCACGCGGAGCTGGAACGGCTGATGGCCGTGGGTGGCCGGGAAGCGGAAATCGCACGGCTGCACATCAGCAATCAGCAACGGGAGCACGCGGTGATGCTGCAGTTGACGCTGGAAGCGCTGGACAGGCATTCGCCGCCGCATCTGCTCCCCTAGCTGTTCAGACCTTGGTCAGATCCGCGTAGCGCCAGCGGCTTTGCGCTATGCTCAGACTGTGCGGTGATTTTTGCGCAGATGTTGCCGGCCGGTCATGGAAATCGGAAGTTACCTTTGTGCCGAGCACGTCTGTGGCTGTTGGTTTAGGCTCCCGCGTCGGATCTTTCTCCATGATCTGTAGTCTTTGGTTTATCGAGAGAATAAGGAGATACGCATGCTCGTCCGGTCACTGACCCTCGCTACCTTGCTCGCTGTCGCCGGCCCGCTGCTGGCGGCCGACAGTGACGCACCGCTGGCCAAGGAAGTGGGCAAGGCCAGGCCCTTGGTGGTCATCGCGCCCAGCAGCGCAGACCCAACCTTGCGCGGATTGAACAAGGCCCTCGAGGACCCGGCCACCCAGGCCGCCTTCAAGGAGCGCAATCTGGTGCTGTACAGCGTCGCGAACATGATGGGCAAGCGCGAAGACAAGAACCTCGAACAACAGACCACCATGGCCCTGATTCGTGAGCTGAAGCTGGGCGCGAGCAAGGGCACCAAGGTGATCCTGGTGGGCAAGGACGGCGAGCGCCACATGCTCAAGGATGACGAGTCTGGCGAGCCCATCGACCCGCAGGCGATCCTCAAGGCGGTCGATGAGCTGCCTGCAAGCGAAAAGGCCGTGGCCGCACCTGAGCCTGTAGCGGCGGCGCCGGATACCAAGGCCAAGGACAGCAAGCCTGCCAAGCCAGCCAAGCCTGCAAAGCCGGCTGCGCCGCCAAAGCCGTTGGAAGACTGAACACCTGCATCGGCCCCGGTGCACCCGGGGCTGGCTCCAGGGTTGTGTATTGCATTGTATCTGGCTGCACAACAGACCCACTCACATACAAAACCGCACCCCGCTCGATACAACCACGACACAGCGCAACGGCCTAATGGCTCCACTTCCAACCACAGTGGAGCTGCATCATGACTCAAGTACGAAACGCCATCGGCCTGCTGGGCGCCGCCCTGATCGGCAGCATGGCCTTGACCAGCAATGCATTCGCAGTTGAACCGTTGGCCCAGGGTTATCAACTGGCATCGGCCAAGGTGGCCGGCGAGGGCAAGTGTGGTGAAGGCAAGTGCGGCGGCAGCGGCAAGGCCAGCCAGAGTGAAGGTAAATGCGGCGAGGGCAAGTGCGGCGACGCCTCGTTCACCAGGACCGACAGCAATCACGACGGCAAGGTTTCGCGGGAAGAGTTTCTGGCGGTGGCCAAGGACCGTGCCGCTGACTTCGACACGATCGACCGCAACCATGATGGTTTTATCTCTGAACAGGAAGCGGCCGATCACCTGAAGGCGATCTACCAGGCTAACGGCAAGGCCATGCCCGAGGGGCTGTTCAGCCACCTGGCCGGCAAACCCTGACGCATTTACCTAGTAGTGACGCAACGCCCCGCCTGCTGCTCAGGCGGGGCGTTGTGCCTGTTGGAGACCTGGATATGCACCTTACGACGTTGAATACCGGGCTTGGCCTGCGTCGCGGCCTACTGCCCGAATTGCTGGCGATGAGCGCCGGTGCAGTGGACTTTCTCGAATGTGCGCCGGAAAACTGGATTGCCGTTGGCGGTGCTTATGGCAAAAGCCTCGCCCAGCTGGCCGAGCGTTTTACCATCACCTGCCACGGATTGTCGTTGTCGCTGGGTGGCAGTGCGCCGCTGGATAGCAACCTGCTCAACAAGACCCGCCAGTTTCTTGACCGCCACCAGGTGCAGTTGTACAGCGAACACCTGAGTTATTGCAGCGATGACGGGCACCTGTACGACCTGCTGCCCATTCCATTTACCGATGAAGCCGTGCGCCATGTGGCCGCGCGCATACGCCAGGCGCAAGCGCACCTTGAGCGGCGCATTGCCGTGGAAAACATCAGCTATTACGCCGCACCGTACCAGGCGATGAGTGAGCTCGAATTCATCCGGGCGGTACTCGATGAGGCCGACTGTGACCTGCTGCTGGACGTCAATAACGTCTTCGTCAATGCCTGCAATCACGGGTACGACGCCAAGGCGTTTCTTGAGGGCCTGCCTGTGGCGAGGGTGACCGGCATGCACGTGGCTGGCCATTACGATGAAGCGCCAGACCTCAAGGTCGACACCCATGGGGCACCGGTCAAGGAAGATGTATGGGCGCTGTACGCGGTCGCCTGCGCGCGCTTTGGTGTGCAGCCGACCGTGCTCGAGCGTGACTTCAACTACCCGCCACTGGCCGAGCTGTTGGCCGAGGCGGCGCGTATCCGCGCTGTACAGCGTGTTTCGGGTGGGCAAATGGATGAATGAGCCCCTGCGTGAACAGCAATACACCCTGGCCCGGTACCTGCGCGACCCCCAGCATAATGCCCCGCCGCCCGGCGTGGAGGCCCGGCGCTTGAAGGTTTACCGTGAATTGTTCTACGGCGCTATCGAAGGCCTGTTAGCCGGGAGCTTTCCGGTAATGCGCCAGGCTTTGGGCGAGCAGCGCTGGCATGCCCGGGTACGTGACTTCTACGCCAGCTACCGAAGCCAGACCCCCTTGTTTACCGAGATTGCCGAAGTGTTCGTTGATTATCTGCAAAGCGTCGAGCTGGATGCGCCCTGGCAGTTGGAGCTGGCCCACTACGAGTGGATCGAGTCGCAGCTCTACCTGAGCGATGCCGAGGACCCGCTGCATGACCCTGCGGGTGACCTGCTGAGCGGGGAGCCGCTGTTGTCTTGTGTGGCGCGGGTACTGGCCTATCGTTGGCCGGTGGAGCGGATCGGCGCGGACTATCAGCCAACGATTGCAGCGCAGACGCCAACCTTGCTGCTGGTTTATCGCGATGCCGGGTTGCAGGTGCGCTTTGCGCGGGTGGCGCCGCTGGTATATCAGTTGCTGGCGCTGGAGCAGGGCACCGGTCGGGCGCGGCTGGAGGCATTGGGAGGGGATTTGCAGCAGGGGCGGATATTGCTGGAAGGGTTACGCGAGCAGGGCGTCATCGTTGGTACGGTTTGAGGGCCTTGGGGCTGCGCAGCAGCCCCAGCCATTTCACCTGCACAATCGTGCACTGAGCCAATGATCCAGGCTAAACCGACCGGCCCCCTTCAGCAGCAAGGGCAGCAACGCCACCAGGTAGATCAGTGGCAACTTGTAATTGCCGAAGCCCTGGTCGGTAATGGCATATCCCTGGGCCAGTTCGGCCAGGCTCGACCAGTGTGCTGGCCAATGTACCGCAGCGATCGCGACCACGGTTACCACCATCAGGCCCAATGATGCCAGGCGGGTACCGAGGCCCAGCAACAGCAGCAACGGCAGCACAAGCTCCGCCCACATCGACAGTTGCCAATTCAGCTCGGCGGGCAGCAGGTTGAAGGGGAACGGGAAGCTGCCTTGCAGGTCGGCAAACCAGTTGCTGCCATTGAACTTCTCCAGCCCGGATTCGAAAAACTCCCAGGCCAGGAACAGCCGTAACGGCAGGTCCGCGCTCCAGTTGCCGAAGCGGTCGAAGGTGGTCAGGGTAAAGGCTTTCATCAAGGTGGCTCCCGGGTCTGGTTGTGTGGCCGGAAGTGTGTGGCGGTGGGGTATCTGCAGTGTGTCGGCGGTGCTGGGGTTGTGTACCCGATTGTAGGTGCGCGCTCGCCTGTCAGCTGAGCTCGATTCGCGCGCACAGCCCGCCACTGTCGCGGTTGCTCAGGGTCAGCCGACCCCCCATGGCCTGGATCAGCTGGTGGGCAATGGCGAGGCCCAGCCCGGTGCCGCCCGTGCTGCGATTGCGTGAACCCTCCACTCTGTAGAACGGCTTGAGCACTTCATCCAGCTCGTCGGCGGGAATTCCAGGCCCGTTGTCGAGCACACGGATCACGGTCATGCCGCCCTCGCGGCACACCTCCAGCTCGGCGGCGCCGGCAAACTTGAGGGCGTTGTCCACCAGGTTCACCAGCACTCGGCGCAGGGCGTGCGGGCGGGTTTCCAGCAGGCTGCCGGTGCTGCCACTGCGCTCTACCTGCGCGCCGCTGTCCTGGTAGTCGAACACCAGGCTGTCGAGGAAGGCGTCGAGGTTGATCCTGCACGGGGCTTCAGTGCTGGTATCCATGCTGCGGGCGTACGCTACACCTTCGCGCACCAGGTGCTCCATTTCGCCCAGGTCGCTCCACAGTTTGTCTTTTTCAACCCCTTCGTCCATCACCTCGACACGCAGCTTCATGCGTGTGATCGGCGTTTGCAGGTCGTGAGAAATGGCCGCCAGCAGCTGCATGCGTTCCTTGAGGTGGGCGGTAATGCGCGCCTGCAGGGCGTTGAAGGCCACAGCGGCGTAGCGCACCTCGCGCGGGCCGGTTTCATCCAGCTGTATGCCGGGTTTGTCCGGGTCGAGGTTGTCCACCGCGCGGGCCAGGCGGGTCAGAGGGCCTATGGCCAGGTGCACGGCCAACCAGGTGCACAGCAACAAGACGGCCAGCTGGATCAGCAACACCATGGGCAGCCAGCGGGCCACCGGAACCGGCGATGGGGTGACGTCTATGGTCAGCGGTGCGCCATCGGCCAGGCTCAGGTGCGCCTGGAAGTGGGGGTTCGGGCCGGGGATGTCCTGGAAGGTCAGGCGGTAGTCGCTGCCGATGGCCTTGACGATCGACTCGGCGGCCATAGGCGGGTCGCTGCCGGGCATCACCTCGCCGGCCAGGCCCTGATCGAGACGGTAGCGGTAGGTATGCCGTTCCAGGCGCGGCAGCCAGGCCGCACGTTCGGCCGCGGGCAGGCGGTCGAGGATGGCCACCGATGTGGCCACGTCCTGCTCCAGGTTGCTGAGCATCATCGAGCGGCTGCTGATGTAGCGCTCGTAGGCCTGCAGGCCAAACGACAAGCCGTAGGCCAGCACCAGGCCGGTGAAGAAGATCAGCGCCAGGCGCGAAGCCAGGGTGCGTGGCCATTTCATGACGGCGACTCGAGCAGTTGCACCGGCAGCGAGAACACATAGCCTTCGCTGCGCACGGTCTTGATGCAGCTGGGTTCGCGGGCGTCGTCGCCCAAGCGCTGGCGCAGGCGGCTGACCAGCAGGTCGATGGAGCGGTCGAACAGGTCGGCTTCGCGGCCCTGGGTCAGGTTGAGCAGCTGTTCGCGGCTGAGCACCCGCTGCGGGTGGTCGAGAAACACCCGCAACAGGCGGTACTCGGCGCCACTCAGGGCCACCAGGGTGCCTTCGTTGTCGAGCAGGTGGCGTGCGGTGGTGTCCAGCCGCCATTGGCCGAAGCGCAGCAGGCGGCTGCTTTCGCTGATGGTGAGGTTGGGTGGCAGCATGCGCGTGCGGCGCAGCACGGCATTGATACGGGCAAGCAGTTCGCGGGCAGAGAACGGCTTGGTCAGGTAATCGTCGGCGCCCATTTCAAGGCCGATGATGCGGTCGGTTTCATCGTTGCGGGCCGTCAGCATCAACACGGGGGTGTTGCGGTGCTTGCCGGCGCGCAATTCGCGGCACAGCAGCAGGCCATCGTCGCCGGGCATCATGATGTCGAGAACGATCAGGTCGACGCTGTTGGCTTCGAGGAAGGTGCGCATCTGCCGGCCGTCGGCGACGATGCTGGTGCGCAGGCCGTTCTTTTTCAGGTAGTTGCCGACCAGTTCGCGGATCTCGCGGTCGTCGTCGACGATCAGGATGTGATCGACGTGTTCCATGCGCAGCGTTCCTGTTCGAGTGGGGTTGGCGCAGTGTACCCGGCGCGTTTGCGCTTGCCTGCAGGGTTTGTATTGGAGTGTATCTGGCAGGGATGGCAACCGTGCATTGGGTTGCTTGAAGCGGCTCTAGCCTAGGCAGCGCCGCGCTGGGAATCGACCGCCTGGCCGATAAAAGCCGGGTACGGGTTCGGTTCAGAGCCTGATTGCACTACAGCGCGTACAATGACGCCTCGGGTAACTGTATTTCAGTGGCTCATTACCGAGTAGCCTCCATGTACCAGACATACCCCGGCGCAGCCCAAAGAGCCCACGAACGCCTTTGCGAGCAAATTGAAACGTTCCTCCAGCATGGCGGCCATATCCAGCACGTAGCCAGCGGTGTCACCGGTACCCCGTATGGCGTAGCCAAAGCCCAGTGGCACAAGGAACGTACAGCCAAGCCCTGATGGCCTGCCTTTGCGCCTGAACCCACCACCATTCGGGCGCTTCAATACCTATTCTTGAAGGGGCACGCCCGTGAGCGAAGAGCCGAGCGACTGTGTAATCGCCGTTTGCATAGGTATTTCTGAACAACAAGTGACCCAATACCGGCGGGAGAGCTTTCTGCTGGGAGACGGCTCATGGCTCGTGCATTTCGCTTTCATCATGCCCAAAGAGCTTCGCCTTCAACTCACCGGCAGTTTTACACTCTTGTTGAAAGCCTCACGAGCGCCTGGCGATACCCGCCAGGCCGACGAGTTTGGGCCATGAAGCGCTTTAAATACTGCAATAATGCGCAAAGAAGGTCGTTATTGTTTTCCCGTTTTATAAAGAGCGGCTGATAGATTGTGTCCGGTGGTCTGATACCTGTCTTTTGTTTTCAGGCAGGGCGCATACTCAATAAGCTCAGAATATCTGGGCCTATGAGAGGTGCTTATGTACGGTAAAAACCAGACAGGGGAAGGCTCGCCAGTAAGTGATCCGGACATTGATCAGGATCGCCAAGTGTCGGGCAATGATCGTCTTGTTCAGTCTCCAACTGATGATCGGGATGATTACATCGACCCTGACCCTGTTACTGAGGCCGAGCCAGTGCCTGCAGAAAAGCTTTTGGCCTCGAATGCACCGAGATTCAGCCGCCATTCGGACGGCCCGGATACCCCGTGGAGACGCGCCTGGCTGCACTGACCCTGTGCTGATAGATCGCATGACAAAGCATGCTTTTTTCCAGCGTTCCACATATTGAAGAACAGTATGATGAGCCATTGAAACCAGGTGGCTCTATCGAGGTTTTTATGAAAGATAAGCAAACCGTTCAAAGCGGTAGTTGCTCGGGTGATGGTGACAATAAATCCACTCCCCGTTCCAGCAAAGGTGAAAACAGAGGGCCGCTTACAGAGCGTGCTTCGAGGGCTGAGTTGTACAGCCGTCACGATAAAGTTGAACCTGTGAGTGACAACAAACGTTAGTGTGTCACTACGTGGAGCTATTGTATCCGTTTGTACAGCCGGGGCGCCCTTAGTGGGCGCCTTTTTTTTATAACTACCTGCTTGCGAAGGGTTTTCCATGATTACACGAGGTTTTTCCGACAGGGATGCAGCTACAGGCGGACGCACATCCCGGCGTTGAGTGACACAGACGGGATACTTGGCAGGCGTCAAATGGCTCTCGACCGGGGAACAACACGCCCCACTGCCAAACGTTGCACAGGAGAGATGCCATGAACTTCAAGACTTTCGCCAGCGCCAGCCTGTTCGCCGTGCTCAGCTTTGGCGCCATTGCCGCCCAGGCCGCCACCGCACCCATGGGCGATGCCGGTGCCATGCAATACCGCTACGGTGAACACCTGGATGTGAAGAAAGTGCTGTCGGTGCAGGACGACCAGAGCGACGCCTGCGGCCTGGTGAACACCCGTATGGACTACCTCGACTCCAAGGGCCATCAGCAGAGCGTGCAGTACCGCACCTATGCCACCGGCGGTTGCCATGAGAATTGATCGCCGCCTGATGCTGAAGGTGGGTGGTATTGCCTTGGTGCTGACGGGGCTGGGTTTGGCCGGGCACCTGATGGCCCGTGACAGCTACGGCGCCATGCCGTCGCTGTCGGGGGCCAGCCAGTGGATCAACTCGACCCCGCTGGATAGGCCAGCGCTCAAGGGCAAGGTGGTGCTGGTGGACTTCTGGACCTGGGACTGCATCAACTGCCAGCGCAGCCTGCCTCATGTGAACGACTGGGCGCGGCGTTATGCCGATCAGGGGCTGGTGGTGGTGGGCGTACATACGCCGGAGTACGACTACGAACACGACCTGGGCACCCTGCGAAACAAGGTGGCCGGGTTGGGTATCGGTTACCCGGTGGCGGTGGATAATGACTATAAGGTGTGGAATGCCTGGGGCAACCAGTTCTGGCCGGCGCATTATTTTGTCGACCGTAAAGGACAGGTGCGCCATGTGCACTTTGGCGAGGGGGATTATGGCGGGCAGGAACAGGTGATACAGGCTTTGCTGGCTGAAAAAGGTGATTAGCCTGTACCGGCCTCCTCGCGGCGTCGAACCGCCGCGAAGAGGCCAACACTTGTCTATCAGGTGAAACTGGCAAAGTGCGCCTGCATCCGCGCCGCATCCGCCTGGCGCCCGCTGAACAGCTCGAACGCCTTTACCGCCTGGAACACCGCCATATTGCTGCCGTCCAGCGTGCGGCAACCCAGTGCCCGAGCTGCGCGCAGCAGTTCGGTTTCCAGCGGGAAGTAGATGATTTCCGCCACCCACAAGCGCGCATGCAGCAGCTCGACCGGTAGCGGCGTACCCGGCAGCTTGGCCATGCCCACTGGCGTGGTGTTGACCAGCCCGTCCGCCTCGGCCAGGGCCGTGGCCAGGTCAGTACCGAGCACGGCGCGCCCAGCGCCGAAATGGCCATTCAGGTTGTCTACCAGCGCTTGCGCGCGGGCCGTATCCACTTCGAACAGCACCAATTGTTCGACCCCTTCAATCAGCAGGGCGTGGGCTACGGCCGAACCGGCGCCACCGGCACCCATCTGCACCACCTGGCGCCGAGCCACATCGGGCAGGCCGCGGCGCAAGCCTTCGGCAAAGCCCAGGCAGTCGGTGTTGTGGCCGACGCGCTTGCCGTCCTTCAGCACCACGGTATTCACCGCGCCTATGCCCCGGGCTTCTTCCGACAGTTCGTCGAGCAGCGGCAGGATCGACTGCTTGAACGGGTAGGTGATGTTCAGCCCGGTGAAACCGGTGTGCTGCGCGGCGTCGAGCAGGCCGGGCAGGGCGCTGTCTTCCAGTTGCAGCTGGTCTGCATCGATCAGCCGGTACAGGTAGCGCAGGGCCTGGGCGTCACCTTCGTGTTCGTGCAGGGCAGGGGTACGCGACAATTGGATGCCGCGGCCGATCAAGCCGGCGAGGATGGCGTGCTGGCTCATGCCGTGCGCTCCTGGAACATTTCGGCGAAGTGGCTGAGGGCCATGCGGTAGCCATGGCTGCCCAGACCGCAGATCACGCCGACGGCGATGGACGATACGAATGACAGGTGGCGGAACGGCTCGCGCTTGTGCACGTTGGACAGGTGCACTTCGATGACCGGCAGTTCGCTGGCCACCAGGGCGTCGCGGATGGCCACCGAGGTGTGGGTCCAGGCGCCGGGGTTGATCACGATACCGGCGCAACGGCCGCGGGCGGCGTGGATCCAGTCGATCAGTTCGCCTTCGTGGTTGGTTTGGCGGAACTCGATTTCCAGGCCGTGGGCATGGGCAGTATCGGCACAGCTCTGGGCCAGGTCAGCAAGGGTTTCGTGGCCGTATTGGGCAGGCTCGCGGGTACCCAGCATGTTCAGGTTGGGGCCGTTGAGCACGAGAATAAGGGGCTTCATGACGAGCATCGCTTTGTTGTTGTTGGATGCACCTAGTTTTGTACTGCCTGGTTAGTTTAGTCAATTGGCCTAAAACGTCGTACCGGGAAAGTGGGCGATTATCGAACTCTTGAAGTTGGCGGAGCCTCTGTAGGAGCGGCCTTGTGTCGCGAACGGGGCGCGCAGCGGCCCCACATTTTCAGCTTCGCCGCCTATAACGCCGGGGCTGCTCTACAGCCCTTTCGCGACGCAAGGCCGCTCCTACAAGGGATATTCGTATCTCCGGGTGCATTACAGAATTGTAATTTTTCCGCCACCGCCCCGATAAGCACGGCTTTCTACAGTCCTTCGCCTACACGCGTCGACGAGGATTTGTTCGTGCCCATCCCCCGCAAGATCGCCTTGCTCTGCCTGTTGCTGGCCAGTGTCACCAGCGCCCAGGCCAGTCAGAGCCTGAGCCTGCCGCAGGCGCTGGCCGCCGCCTTTGCGCAAAACCCGGAACTGGCCGCAGCCGGCCGGGAAATCGGCATTGCCGACGGTGAGCGGCGCCAGGCCGGGTTGATCCCCAACCCAGAGCTCTCCTGGGAGGTCGAGGACACCCGCCGCGATACCAGCACCACCACCGTCACCCTCAGCCAGCCGCTGGAACTGGGCGGCAAGCGCGGCGCACGTATTGCCGTGGCCGGCACCGGCCAGGCCATGGCCCAGCTTGGCCTGGAACGCCAGCGCAACGGCCTGCGTGCCGATGTGGTGCAGGCGTTTCACGCCGCCTTGCGCGCGCAGACCGCGCTGGAGCTGGCGCAGCAATCACAGGCGTTGACCGAGCGTGGGCTGCGCGTGGTGCAGGGGCGGGTGGCCGCTGGCCAGTCCTCGCCCGTGGAGGCCACCCGTGCCCAGGTGCAACTGGCCCAGGCCCAGGCTGAAGTGCGCCGCGCGCACACCCAGCGCAGTGTGGCCTACCAGGCTCTGGCACGGCTGACCGGCAGCCCGTTGGCAAGCTTCGACCTGTTGCAGGCCGCAAACCTTTCGCCTGGCGTGGCGCCCAGTGCCGACGCCTTGCTCGACCGGGTCGCACAAACGGCCGAATGGCGTCTGGCTGCTGCCCAGGTCGAGCGCGGCGACGCGTCGCTGGGATCGGAAAAGGCACAGCGTATTCCCAACCTCACCGTCAGCCTCGGTAGCCAGTACAGCCGCGAGGACCGCGAGCGCGTGAATGTAGTTGGCCTGTCCATGCCATTGCCACTGTTCGACCGCAACCAGGGCAACGTGCTGGCGGCTGCACGCCGTGCCGACCAGGCGCGTGACCTGCGTAACGCTGTGGAACTGCGCCTGCGCAGCGAAACCCGCAGCGCTGTCAGCCAGTGGCATACGGCGATGCAGGAGGTAGAGGCCTACGACCGCACCATCCTGCCTTCTGCGCAGCAGGCCGTGGACACCGCCACCCGTGGTTTTGAAATGGGCAAGTTCGCGTTCCTCGATGTACTCGACGCCCAGCGCACGCTGATCGAGGCCCGCGGGCTGTACCTGGAGGCTCTGGCATCGGCGACCGACGCGAGGGCGCAGGTCGAGCGGATTTATGGCGACCTCGATGACCTGAGCACCCCCTTGAACAGCAGGAGCAACAATGACTAACCCACGCAAGATAGCCCTTCTGGTCGCCGCCATGGCCGCGCTCGGCCTGGGCGGGCTGGCCTGGACCGGCAACCTCGGCCAGGCGTCGAATGCGCAGGCCCGGCACGACGACCATGGCGAAGACAGCCATGGCCATGGCGCCGACAAGGCCGCTGAAGGCCATGCAGAGGAAGGGCACGGCGAAGAAGAGGGCCAGTTGCACCTGTCCGCCGCCCAGATCGAGGCCGCCGGCGTGCAGCTGGCTGCCGCCGGCCCTCGTGAGTTGGGCACCGCCTTCAGCTTCCCGGGGGAGATCCGCTTCGACGAAGACCGCACTGCTCACGTGGTGCCGCGTGTACCCGGTGTGGTCGAGGCGGTACAAGCCGAACTGGGCCAGGCGGTGAAGCGTGGCCAGGTACTGGCGGTGATCGCCAGCCAGCAGATTTCTGACCTGCGCAGCGAGCAGCAGGCCGCCCAGCGCCGTCTGGAGCTGGCGCGCCTGACCTTCCAGCGCGAACAGCAGCTGTGGCAGGAGCGCATCAGCGCCGAGCAGGATTACCTGCAGGCGCGCCAGGCACTGCAAGAGGCCGAGATCGCCTTGGCCAACGCCCGGCAAAAGGTCGCTGCCGTAGGCCCGGCCGGCGCTGGCAACCGCTATGAACTGCGCGCGCCGTTCGATGCGGTCGTGGTGGAAAAGCACCTGAGCGTGGGCGAGGTGGTCGACGAGACCAGCAACGCCTTCACCTTGTCTGACCTGAGCCGGGTCTGGGCCACCTTCGCCGTGGCGCCGCGCGACCTGGACAAGGTGGTGACCGGTCGCAATGTCACGGTAAGCGCACCGGACCTGGGCGCCCAGGTCGAGGGCCAGGTCAACTATGTCGGCAGCCTGCTCGGCGAGCAGAACCGCGCCGCCACAGTCCGCGCCACCTTGGCCAACCCCAACGGCGCCTGGCGCCCCGGCCTGTTCGTCACTATCGCGGTCAGCGTCGAGCGCTTCAATGCCGCCGTGGTGGTGCCGCAAAGCGCCCTGCAAACCTGGGAAGACCAGACCGTTGTGTTTGCCCGCACTGAGGAAGGCTTCGAGGCCCGCCCGGTAAAGGCCGGCCGCCGCGACGCCGGCCAGGTGGAAATTACCAGCGGCTTGGCCGCCGGCACCCAGGTAGCCGCCGCTGGCAGCTTTGTCCTCAAGTCGGAACTGGGCAAGGGCTCGGCCGAGCATAGCCATTGATCACGGGGACACCTGCATGTTCGAACGCCTGATCCAATTTGCCATCGAGCAGCGCCTGGTGGTGATGCTGGCCGTGGTCCTGATGGCCGCGGTGGGTATCCACAGCTACCAGAAACTGCCGATCGACGCTGTACCGGACATCACCAACGTCCAGGTGCAGATCAACACCGCCGCGCCCGGCTACTCGCCGCTGGAGACCGAGCAGCGCATCACCTTCGCCATCGAGACCGCCATGGCCGGCCTGCCAGGGCTGAAGCAGACCCGCTCGCTGTCGCGTTCGGGCCTGTCGCAGGTCACGGTGATTTTCGATGACGGCACCGACCTGTTCTTCGCCCGCCAGCTGGTCAACGAGCGCCTGCAAGTGGCCCGTGAGCAATTGCCCGAGGGCATAGAAGCGGGCATGGGGCCGATCTCTACAGGGCTGGGCGAAATCTTTTTGTGGACCGTGGAGGCCGAACAGGGGGCACTGAAGGAGGATGGCACCCCGTACACCCTGACTGACCTGCGGGTGATCCAGGACTGGATCATCAAGCCGCAGCTGCGCAATGTGCCGGGGGTGGCCGAAGTGAATAGCATCGGCGGCCATGCCAAGCAGTACCTGATTGCACCGGAGCCCAAACGGCTGGCGGCCTACAAGCTCACCCTCAACGACCTGATCGCGGCCCTGGAGCGTAACAACGCCAACGTGGGCGCCGGTTACATCGAGCGCAATGGCGAGCAGTTGCTGATCCGGGCGCCGGGCCAGGTGGCTTCGGCCGAAGACATTGCCAACATCGTCATTTCCAGCGTCGATGGCACACCGATACGTGTCAGCCATGTTGCCGAGGTTGGCCTGGGCGAAGAACTGCGCTCGGGTGCGGCCACTGAAAACGGCCGGGAAGTGGTGCTGGGTACGGTGTTCATGCTGGTTGGCGAAAACAGCCGCACAGTGTCCCAGGCCGTAGCCGCCAAACTGCTCGAGATCAACCGCAACCTGCCCAAGGGCGTGGTGGCGGTGACCGTGTACGACCGCACCAACCTGGTGGAAAAAGCCATCGCCACGGTGAAGAAGAACCTGGTCGAAGGGGCCATTCTGGTCATCGCCGTGCTGTTCCTGTTCCTGGGCAACATCCGCGCTGCACTCATCACGGCCATGGTCATCCCGCTGTCGATGCTGTTCACCTTCACCGGCATGTTCAGCAACAAGGTCAGCGCCAACCTGATGAGCCTGGGTGCTCTGGACTTCGGCATCATCGTCGACGGCGCGGTGGTGATCGTGGAAAACGCCATTCGCCGCCTGGCCCATGCCCAGCAACGCCATGGCCGCACGCTGACCAGAAGTGAGCGCTTCCATGAGGTGTTCGCCGCCGCCCGTGAGGCACGTCGGCCGCTGATCTACGGGCAGTTGATCATCATGGTGGTGTACCTGCCGATCTTTGCCCTGACCGGGGTCGAGGGCAAGATGTTCCACCCCATGGCCTTTACCGTGGTCATGGCCCTGCTCGGCGCCATGATTCTTTCGGTCACGTTCGTGCCGGCGGCCATCGCCCTGTTCGTCACCGGCAAGGTCAAGGAAGAGGAAGGCCTGGTGATGCGCACGGCGCGTCAGCGCTATGCCCCGGTGCTGGCCTGGGTGCTGGGCCGGCGCAAGCTGGCGTTTGCCGCTGCGGCTACCCTGGTGGTGCTGTCCGGGGTCATGGCCAGCCGCATGGGCAGCGAGTTCATCCCCAGCCTCAGCGAGGGCGACTTTGCCTTGCAGGCCCTGCGTGTGCCGGGTACCAGCCTGACGCAGTCGGTCGACATGCAGCAGCGCCTGGAGCAGGCGATCATCGCCCGGGTGCCGGAAGTGGAGCGGGTGTTCGCCCGTACCGGTACTGCCGAAATCGCCTCCGACCCGATGCCACCGAACATCTCCGACGCCTATGTGATGTTGCGCCCGCGCGAGCAGTGGGCAGCCCCAGGCAAGCCGCGTGACGAACTGATCGCCGAGGTACAACGTGCTGCCGCCAGCGTGCCGGGCAGCAACTACGAGCTGTCGCAGCCGATCCAGTTGCGCTTCAACGAGCTGATTTCCGGGGTGCGCAGCGATGTGGCGGTGAAGTTGTTCGGTGATGACATGGACGTGCTCAACCGCACCGCCGCGCAGATCGCCAGCAGCCTGCAGGGTGTAGCGGGTGCGTCCGAGGTGAAGGTCGAGCAGACCACCGGCCTGCCGGTGCTGACCATCGACATCGACCGCGACAAGGCGGCCCGCCATGGCCTGAACGTGGGTGACGTGCAGGATGCCATCGCGATTGCCGTGGGCGGCCGCACGGCAGGCACGCTGTATGAAGGCGACCGGCGCTTCGACATGGTGGTGCGCCTGCCCGAAACCTTGCGCACCGATGTGGACGGGCTGTCCAGCCTGCTGATTCCGGTACCGGCCAGTGCCGCAGCGGGCGCGGCGCAGATCGGTTTCATCCCGCTGTCCCAGGTGGCCACCTTGAACCTGCAACTGGGGCCTAACCAGATCAGCCGCGAGGATGGCAAGCGGGTGGTGGTGGTCAGTGCCAACGTACGTGGGCGTGACCTGGGTTCGTTTGTGGCGGATGCCGAACAGGCCCTGATCAAGCAGGTGCAGATTCCGCCGGGTTACTGGACACGCTGGGGTGGCCAGTTCGAACAGCTGCAATCGGCAACCGAGCGCCTGCAGGTGGTGGTGCCGGTGGCCCTGCTGCTGGTCATGGCGCTGTTGCTGATGATGTTCAACAACCTCAGGGATGGCCTGCTGGTGTTCACAGGCATTCCGTTTGCGCTGACCGGCGGGGTGTTAGCGCTGTGGCTGCGGGACATTCCGTTGTCCATTTCTGCTGGCGTGGGGTTCATTGCCCTGTCGGGGGTGGCGGTGCTCAACGGGCTGGTGATGATCGCCTTTATCCGTGGCCTGCGCGAACAAGGGCGGCCATTGCGGGTGGCGGTGGAGGAGGGCGCGCTGACGCGCTTGCGGCCGGTGCTGATGACGGCGCTGGTGGCTTCGCTGGGGTTCATTCCGATGGCCTTGGCTACCGGGACTGGGGCGGAGGTGCAGCGGCCGTTGGCGACGGTGGTGATTGGCGGGATTCTGTCTTCTACCGCGTTGACGTTGCTGGTGTTGCCGGCGTTGTATCAGTGGGCGTATCGGCGCGAGGAGCAGCAGGAGGGCTGATAATCTGGGGCCGCTGTGCGGCCCATCGCGACACAAGGCCGCTCCTACAGTGGCCGCGTTAGCCAGGGAATGACGCGGTCTCTGTAGGAGCGGCCTTGTGTCGCGATGGGCTGCACAGCAGCCCCAAAAATCTCACACGGTGCTACGGCCCACAGACCGCTCGCCGTCTACCGCCACCTCATCATGCAACGAAATCCGCGAAGTCTCCGGCAACGCCAACCCACCCACCAATGCCACCAACGCAATCACCACCAGGTAAAACGCCGGTGCCAGGCTGCTGCCGGTCTGCCCGATCAACCAGGTTGCCACCAGCGGCGCAGTACCGCCAAACAGCGTATAGGCCACGTTGTAGGTAATCGCCGAAGCGGTATAGCGGGTGCGGGTGGGGAAGCTCTCCGACAGCAACGCCGCGGTCACCACGCCACTGCACAAAGCCCCCACCGCCAGCAGGATCACCCCCAGCAGTGCGCCGGACATCGAGCCCGAGCTGGCCAGCCAGTACGCCGGGAACACGCACAGCATCACCCACAGGCAGGTAAAGCCAATGGTCTTGCGCCGCCCCACCCGGTCCGAAAACGCCCCCGCCAGCGGGCAGCCGACGGCGGCGAACAGCAGCGCCACGGTGGTCACCAGCAGTGATTGTGCGCGGGTCAGGTTGCCCACCAGTTGCAGGTACGTGGCGAAGTAGGTGGTGAACATGTAGAAGGACAGCGCGGTCAGCGAGATGAAAGCCCCCAGGTTGCGAATGACCCGGCCATGGTGACGCAGGGTGTCCTTGAGCGGTGAATGCTCATGTTCCTTGCCCTGGGCGACGGCTTCGCGAAATGCCGGGGTTTCTTCCATGCGCCAGCGCAGGTACAGGCCGACCAGCCCCAGCGGGGCGGCAATCAGGAACGGAACGCGCCAGCCCCAGGCATTCATCGCCTCGGCCGACAGGCTGGCTTCCAGCCCATAGGCGATCACTGCGGCGCAGGCGAAGGCGGAAAAGGTCGAGACCGGCACGAAGCTGCCGTAGAAGGCCCGCCTGTCATTGGGCGCATGCTCCATCAGGTAGGCGCAGGCCCCCGCGTACTCGCCACCGGCAGAAAAGCCCTGCAGGCAGCGCGCCAGGGTAAGCAGCACGGGGGCTGCCAGGCCGATGCTGGCGTAGGTCGGCAGCAGGCCGATCAGGGTGGTGGAGCCGGCCATCAAGAGGATGGTCAGCGACAGGATACGCTTGCGCCCCAGACGGTCGCCCAGCGCGCCGAACACGATCCCGCCCAGCGGGCGTAGGGCAAAGGCCACGGCAAATACCGCGAACGTCTTGAGCAACGCCACGCTGGGGTCTTCGCTGGCAAAGAACTGGCTGGCGATCAGGGTGGCGAGAAAGCCATACACGGCGAAGTCGAACCATTCGACGAAATTGCCGATGGCCGAGGCGGCGATCACCCTGCGCAGGGTGGCGGGGGATACCTCATGAGGTGCGGACATGCGGGTGCTCTCCGGTTCCATTGGCAGCCATGATGAAAGTGGCGCGGTCCGGCCGCGCCATCATTGTTGTGCTTGCCAGTAGATAACCGGGTACAGGAAGGTGCTTCGTCGAGGGCGACCTCGGGATACCTGATTCAACCGCTGTAACGGTTTACAGCCGGCCGACCTTCCATGGCGCGTATTCCAGCTCGCTGTAGCCTTCGGCTTTGCCGTGCATGTCAGCCTTGAAGCCCGGCAGGCTGCTCAGGTCAAGCGCCATGCAGCGGCTGTTGAGTTCGGCTTGCAGCTTGCCATCGAGACGAAAGTCATCCGGCCGGTTAGGGTGGGGATAGATTTGTACCAGGCAGCCTTGGACCTTGCCCTGCGCATTCGCCTCATAATAGAGCGAGGCCCTGCCGATGCTGTTTACCGGCTGTTCGCGGAACAGGTGCTGCCAGAAAAATTCACGTTGTGCGTTGGCCTGGCGCCGTGGCGTATCCGGCGCCTGGGCGGCAGCGGGCAGATCCACGAACAGCGGCGCACGTATTGCCACCGTGCCGTCCTCGTCGCGCATCGACTTGGGCACCACGGGATAGATGGTCTTCCAGCATTGCGCCTCGACCATGCTGGCCAGCGCCTTGAAGTCCGAGCGGGTCAGGTCGGCAGGCAGCACCTTTTCGTACTTCATCGGTGCCTTGCTGGCTTTGCAGCTGATGGGCGCGGAATGCTGGTCGAGTTTGACATCCAGCATGACCACGCCGACCTGCTTGTCCGTGTCTGCTGTGGCGATGCCCAGCTTCAGGGCTTGCTGCATGTCGCTGACGAAGGTCTGGCGCGCCTGCTTGTCCGCCTCGGGGACAGGCCGGTTCTGGCAACCCGCCAAGGCAATGATTGCGGCGGCCACGATAGCCGGAGACAACGATTTGAACACAGAAACTTCCTTGATGTGATAGAGCCGGCCTTCATGCCGGTGGTAATGAGAACGAATATTATCACTCAAAATGATTGAGGGTTTTGTGTGCTTTTCGTGTAGGAAAGGTATGGCTTTGCGGTATCGGCGCCATGGCCGATACCGCCCTTCACCTCAGAAGCGCACGTCCAGCGCCAGCTCGAAAGTGCGTGGCGGCCCCATGTAGTACTGGCTGTTGTAGGCCTGCTTGGCATACACCTCATCGGTCAGGTTGCGCACCCGCCCGGTCAGCGTGGTGTGCTCATCCAGCCGGTAGCGGGCGAACGCGCCGAACAGGGTGTAGGCCGGGGCCTTGAGGCTGTTGGCGTTGTCGGCATACACCGAGCCCACGTAGCGCCCGTCCGCGCCCACCGACCATGCCGACGACACGCTGTAGGTCAGCCACAGGTTGGCGACATTGGCCGGTACGTTGGTCGGTGCATTGCCCTTGCGTGAAACCGATAGGCCGTTGACTGCCTCGTTGAACTCATCGTACTGCGCATCGACATAGGCATAGTTGGCCTCGGCCAGCAGTTTCGGCGTTACCTGCAGGCGCCCGGACAGTTCGACACCGCGTGAGGTCTGTTGCCCGGCCTGGACTGTGAGGTTAGCGTCGTTCGAGTCGCGCACGGCAAAGTCCTTGCGCACGATCTGGTACAGCGCCAGCGTGGCCGCACCGCGCCCGTCGAGGAAGTCGAACTTGCTGCCCACTTCCCACTGCTCGCCCTTGGACAGGTCGAACAGCCCGACGTTGGAGTAGGTCGCCGCTGCCAGCGAACCGGCCGGTAAATCGGCCGAAGAGCTGTACTGCACGTACACGCTGGCCGAAGGTGTCAACGCATAGGTCAGGCCGATGCGCCCGGACAGCGGTTCCCAGCGCCGTTCGAAATAGGCCGGCGAGGTGGGGGAGACTGCGCCGTAGTTGGTCACTTCCATGTCCAGGTAGTCGTAGCGCAGGGCGGTCAGCAGGGCCAGGCGCTCGGTCAGCTGCAAGCGGTTTTCGGCGAACACTGCGCGGTTGATGACCTCGTGGTGGCGTTGCTTGGTCAGGCCGGCATTCACCCCGGGGATGTCATCGAAGCTGCCGGGGTCGAAGTGCTCGGCATCGACCACGTCACTCCAGCTGGCGGAGGTGGGGTAGAGCGTCTGGCGCATGCGCGAGTACTCCAGCCCCAGCGACCATTGGCTGGCCAGGCCGAGCAGCTGGTTATCGTGGCGCAGCTCGATGCGGTCGCCCAGCAGGTTCTGGTCGTGGCGCTGCAGGTAAGGGCTGCTGCGCTGCACCTTGCCATCGCTGGTGTAGGCGTAGCGTTCGAGGTTGCGGTAATCGCGCTGGGCGTTGTAGTGGTACAGGGTGTTCTGCACGCTGGTGCTGTCGCTGATCTGGTAGTCGAGGATCGAACGCAGCCAGCGCACCCGTTGCTCATAACGGCCGTCAGCGACGTTGTAGTTTTCGAAGCGGCGGCTGTTGTCGATCTTCATCGTGCTGCGCCCGGGCAGGATCGGTGAGCCCCAGTACGGGCTGTCTTCGCGGTCTTCCTGGTACTCCAGCGCCAGGGTGTGCGTGAGGTTGGGTGCCAGGTCGCTGAGCAGCGAAAAGGCCAGGCTGTCGGTATGCCGTTCGTTGCGGTCGACGTAGCCGTTGCCATGCCCGCGGCTGAAGTCCAGGCGCATGAAATGGTTGGCATCGGCGGGGTTGCTGGCCAGCGCCTGGTTGATCCCGAACGCCACTTCGCTGTCGTCGAAACTGCCATAGCGGATACGCCCGTCGAGGGTCTGCTGGTCGCGGCTGGCGAGCTTGGTGATGTAGTTGATCGAGCCGCCCACCGCGCCCGCGCCATGCAGGAACGAGGACGGCCCGCCAATCAGCTCGACACGGTCGAGTACCCAGGCGTCCACTGGCCGGGTGGCACTGCTGTAGCCCAGGTTGATGCCGTTGTACAACTGGGTGACCTGGTTCTGGGTAAAGCCGCGGTAGGCGACGAAGCCGCCAAAGCCTGGGTTGGCGGAAGCGTTGACGCCGGTCATGGCGTTGACCACGTCCTGGCTGTCTTTGGCGCCGCGTTCTTCGATCAGGTGGCGGTCCGAGACGCTGACCGAGGCGGGGGTTTCCCGCGCGGTCAGGCCAAGGCGCGAACCGGTCCGGATCGGCTCGTCCAGCTGCACGCCGCTGGCGGCGTCGCGTTCGCCGTCGATGGTGGTGGCGCCGAGTTCCACAGGGGCGGTTTCAGCGCAGGCAAAGCTGCAGGTGCCCATGAGGAGCACCAGGGAGGTCTTGCGAAGCATGTTTGTGTGTCTTCCACGCAAAGGTCATGGCTGACGGCGAGCGCGCACGCAGGTGCGCCCGGCTGGGTCAGGCGAAATGAAATACGGCTGCGGGGAAGGCGGCGGGGGAGGCGCGGGGGTTGAGGGCGGGGCGTTGGTAGCGCGGTGGCGGTTGTGCCCAGCTGCGCACGACGATGGGCGAGGTGGCCACGGCTTGCGCCGGGGTGAATGACCAGCCGCCGCTGCTGAGCGGTACGGCCAGGCCAAACGAGGAGCACACCGGGCAGTCGAGCTGGGCCATGTGCTGGTCACCGCCGGCACCGTCCAGGTCGATGGCCACGCCGTGTTCGCTGTTGACCGAGCAGAAGCCGCCTTCAAGGCCGGCCAGGCGCAGGCCACCCATCTGGCCATGGTGCAGGCCGCACAGCAACAGGCTGAACAGGACGCTGGCATAGAGCGTCCAGGCAGTCAGCGTGCGAGTGTGCCGGGTGGTTTTCATGGCGGCGAATCTACCACCCTGATGAACGGTCGGGTAGTGCTTTTACTTCGGGATTTTGGGGCTGCGTTGCAGCCCGTCGCGACGCAAGGCCGCTCCTACAGAGGATCGCGTCAATTTGCGGCTGCCGCGATCCTTTGTAGGAGCGGCCTCGCGTCGCGAAAGGGGCGCAGAGCGCCCCCAGGGTCTGTCAGGCCGCCCGCTCCAGCACATCCAGCAAATCGACAAACTCCATCGCCAGTTTGTGCCGTGGCGCCAGGTGCACCAACGGCACCGAGGCCTGGTGCGATTCACGCATCTTGATCGAACTGCTCAGGTACACCGGCAGCACCGGCAGGCCTTCGCTGCGCAACTGGTCGACAAGGGTCTGGTGCAGGGCGGTGCGCCCTGCGAACTGGTTGACCACCACACCTTCTACCTGCAACGCCGGGTTGTGGTCCTGGCGCAGTTCCTCGACCTCGGCCATGACACTGTGCAGGGCCTGGCGCGAGAAGCTGTCGCAGTCGAACGGTATCAGCAGGCGCTCTGCCGCAACAAGCGCGCTGAAGGTGTAGAAATTGAGCGCCGGCGGGGTGTCGATGTAGATCCGCTCGTAATCCTCGCCCAGTTCCACCAGCAACTTGCGCAGCTTGTTGATCTTGAACTTGCTCTCCAGCTTGCTTTGCAGGTCACTGAGGTCGGGGCTGGCGGTGACCAGGTGCAGGTTGCTGTAGCGGGTTTCGGTGATCGCCACCCGGTGCTTCTTGCCGGCCGCCGTGACCGGTGACAGGGTCTGGCGGAAGAAATCGGCGATGCCGGCAGGAATGGCGTCGTTGACCAGGCCGGTCAGGTAGTAGGTGGCATTGGCCTGTGGGTCGAGGTCGACCAGCAAAGTCCGGTAACCCTCGGCGGCACTGGCAGCGGCGAGGTTGCAGGCGATGCTGGACTTGCCGACGCCACCTTTCTGATTGAAAACCACACGACGCATGAGACGCTCATCCATGAAATGAAAATGTCAGGTTGGGGTCAATCCTATGACTGGAACACGACAGTTTTATGACAAAGATTGTTACAGCTGCTGGTTTCACACGAGGCTCAGGCAGCACACACTCGATTGCGCCCTCCCTGCTTTGCCTGGTAAAGCGCCCGGTCAGCCTGGCTCAATGCTTCCACAGGCTCGCTGCCCGCCTCGCCATCCCAGCGTGCCACCCCCAGTGAAACCGTCACCGCGCCCACCGGCTGCACGGGCGTATCCTGCACCGTTACCCGCAGCCGCTCGGCCACCACTGTGGCCACATCCAGGCTGGCGCCCGGCAGCAGCATCAAGAATTCCTCGCCCCCGGTGCGGCACAGCAGGTCGCCCTCACGGCAGCAGCGGCGCATCAACTCTGCCAGCCGGCGCAGCACCTGGTCGCCGACCTCGTGCCCATTGTTGTCATTGACCCGTTTGAAATGGTCGATGTCCAGCACGATGGCCGCAAAGGCCCGGCCTTCGGCTTGCAGCAATGACAGGTTGAATTCCAGGCTGCGGCGGTTGCCCAGGCCAGTCAGCGGATCGGTCTGGGCGTCGCGGTTGAGCCGGCCGATGCGCTCCTGCAGCAGGTTCAGCCCGAACAACAGGGCGCGCTTGAGCTCGGCCGCCTCGAAGTACCACGCCCGCACGCGATGCAAGCGCTCGGCGGTGCCTGCACGGTCCATCGAGCGGGCACCGGCAGCCAGTTGCCACAGCGGCCGGGCGATGGTCATGGCCAGCCACCACAGCAACAGGCAGCCCACCAGCGCCAGGGGCGCCGAAGTGCCCACCACGTTGAGTATCAGGTGGTTCAGTGGCGTCACCGTCTGCGCCAGCGGTTGCTGCGCCACCACCCCCCAGCCGGCGCTGGGTACGGTGGCGAACCCGGCGAGCATTTCCACACCCAGGCTGTTGGTGATTTGCCGAGTACCGTTGTCCAGTGTCGCCAACCGGTCGATCAGCGCGTTGCCCTCCACCACTGTGCCTACCCGCTCGCTATTGGGGTGGTACAGCAGGCGGCGGTTGCGGTCGACCACATACAGGTACGAACCGTCCTTGTAGAAGTGATCGCCCAGCAGGCTGTTGAGGATGTTGCGTTCACGCAGGTACAGGCTGCCACCGACATACCCCAGATAGCGACCATTGCTGTCGAACATGGGTTGCGACAGCGCCACCACCAGGTTGTCGGCCGCCGAAAGGTAGGGCGTGGAAACCAGCGGGCGGCGTTCTTGCAGTGCTTCCTGGGAGCCGGGCGACTGGACGTGGGTGCCGACCAGATGCCGCAGCGGGGCGGGGGAGACTGCCAGCAGCACGCCGTCGGCATTGATCACGAAGGTGGAGTTGAAGGCCATGCTCTGGGCCAGTACACGGTCGGTTTCCACCAGCAGCGCAGCGGCATCGCCTAGCTGCCGGCCCTGTACGCCGGCGCTGAACGTCAGCTGCTGCTGGGCGTTGCCGATGAAGGTCTCGGTGATGCTGGCCAGCTTCATCGCATACACCCGGTTGGCTTCCAGGGCGTGGTCAATCAGCAGCTGGCGCTGCACCCGGTAGCTGGCGAAATAGCTGGCGCACAGCATGACCAGGGCAGTGAGTGCGCAGAGCACCAGAATGAGTGTGCGTAGATCCAGGCGCAATCCGTGCTTGGCGTGTGGCAATCCTGACCTCGGGTGATTGAAAGTAGCGACGACCTTTCGCGCTAGGGGGAGTGGGGCGCCGCGTTCAGGAACCAGGCCTGTCCAGTGCGTTCAGCTCGTCTTCCACCTGCTGCATGCGCCGCTCGACTAGCGCTTGCACCTTGACGTCGCGAGCGGTTTCGCGCATCAGCGCGGTGAGTTTTTCGCTCAGGCGCTTGCCCGCTTCGGTGTCTTCCAGGGCCCTGGCCTTGGCTGGGTCCTGGGTGGCAGCAACGATGGTGGCAAATTCGGCGTCGCTGAAGTTCTTTTCGCTGTACAGCCGGAACAGGTCCTGGCGCTGGTCCTCGACGGTCAGGTACTTGCGCAGTACATCCTGGATGGTGGCTTGCGACAGCTGCGGGTGAGTGCGGCCGAGCAGCGCCGCCATGCGCTCGATGTTGTGGGTATAGGCATCCTGCAGCGGCAACTGAGCGAGGATCTGATCTTCACGCGTGGGCTTCTGGTCGCAGGCGGTGAGGGCGGCAGTCAGCAGCAGGGGCAACAGCAACTTCTGGAAGCGAGGCATGGCATGGCCTGGTCGGGCAGTGAAGACTCCCGATTATACCGATGTCGGCCTGGCCACGACGAGCTTTGTGATTTGCCTTGAACGGCACAGTGCGGTAGAACCTTGCCCTCCAACCACTGCCAACAGCCCCATGCCGAACTGGACCCTGCAACCCGTGGCGCGCGTCGCCATTGCCGAAGTCGTGGCGTTTGTCGATAGCGCTCGCCGCGAGCTGTTCCCGATGCTTGCAAAAGCGCCACTGTCGCACGACCTTGCGCATTTTGCCCAGACCTACCTGGATGGCGCGGGGTGCTTTCTTGAGGCCCGTGATGACGGGCAGCTGGTTGCGGTGATCGGCTACGTGCCCTATGACCACCGCTTTGCCCAGCTTGATTATCACGCCGAGCGGGTAGCCGAGGTGGTGCGCCTGTTCGTGCTACCGGCCTACCGCAGGCATGGCCTGGCTGCCGCGTTGTTCGGCGCGTTGCGCGAACGGGCGGAGCAGGCAGGTATCGACTGCCTGTACCTGCATACGCATCCGTTTCTGCCGGGTGCGATTGCGTTTTGGGAGCGGCAAGGGTTTGCGGTGGTGAATGTGGAGCAAGACCCGGTCTGGCAGACCACGCACATGCACTTGCGATTGCCCTGACCTGTGGGAAAGCGCCTACACCGGCGCGTTGGGCGTGATCGACGCGTTCATTTCAAAACCGGCCCGGCTTGCTTACCTTCCCTTGTGCACGGCTTGCTCACTGCACCCGAGGGAGACTCACGATGCCATACATGGCCCTGTACAAACTCAAACTGCTGGACGAATTTGAAGAGCGTATTGACCTGTGGACCTTTGCGGATTTTGAAAAAAGGCTGATAGAACTGTGGCGGGGGGCGACCTACCATGACGCCAAGGGCATCATCAATGCGGCGCACAAGGAACGCCGTTGGCCGAGGGTGGTGAAGCGGTATCTGCTCAGCAATTACAAGGTGTTTGGCAACGTCAGTTCAGAGCTGGAACGCACGTTTGCCGAGGTGCTGGCCGCGATGAATGAACAGGAGCGCGCGGAGTGGGGGTTGTTGCCTGCGGGTAGCTCGCTTGCCTGATGCAGCCTGGGCCGCTCCTACAGGCGTGGCGCAGTCCGGGCTTTTCGCGATCTCTGTAGGAGCGGCCTTGCGTCGCGATGGGCTGCACAGCAGCCCCAATCCAGGCAACCCGGTCTATCAGAACCCACCCGACAACGGCCACTCCACCGCCAACCGTATCTGGTCCCCGTCCAGCTCAGCCTGCGCCGTGTTCCCCCGGTGCACGTTATGCCTCACCGAGAACGTCGTCCCCTTGGCCTTGCCGCTCTGCACCACATACCTCGCCTCGAGGTCGCGTTCCCAATGCTTGCCACCCTTGCCATACCCCAGGTACGCATACCCGCCATTGGGGTCGACATGCGTGCCGTCGATATCGAACCCCCGCACATACAACGCCGTCAGGTTCAACCCCGGCACCCCATACGCCCCCATGTTCAGGTCATAGCGTGCCTGCCAGGACTTCTCGTTCGGTGCGTTGAAGTCCGACATCTGCACAGCGTTGGCAATGAAGATTGCCCCTCGCGTCACGTAGTCGAACGGGGTGTTGCCGTCGACCTGCTGCCAGCCAAGGCTGAAACCATGCGGCCCCTGGTTGTAGCGCGAGACCAGGCTCCAGGTGGTGTTGTCGATGCGCCCGGACAGCGCCTTGCCAGTGTCTGTGGTGCGGTACAGGTTGAGGTCCAGGCTGATGCTGCGTCGGTCATCCAGCGCGTGGCTGAGGGTGCTGCCCAGGTAGTGCTGGTTCCAGCTGTCCTCGTAGCGCGAGGTGTACAGGCTGCCGCTGAAGGCTGCGCCGGGGTTCCACACCACGCCGGCCAGGTCGAAACTGTTGCCCTGTTTGCTGTTGGAGTAGTTCACCACGAAGCCCTGGTCGTGGCTGGAGGCATTGCGGTCGGTGCTTTCGTTGAAGTGCCCGGCCAGCAGCTTGAGCGTGTCGAACTCGTTGCTGGTGAGGAAGAACCCTGTAGCGGTCTCGGGCAGCAGGCGGCTGTCGGAGGAGCTGAATACCGGGGTCTTGACGCGTTGCTCGCCATAGGAGAGCACGGTATTGGACGCCCGCAACTTCAGCGCTCCGCCTGCGCGGCTGTATTCGTTTTTCGGGTGCCCATCGTTGTCCACCCCCAGCAGGCGCGCTTTACCCGCCCGCCCGCCGCCACTGTCGAGTTGCACGCCCAGGTAGGCATGGGCATCGACGCCAATACCGATCAGGCCTTGGGTGAAGCCGGACTGAAATGTCCCCATCAAACCGTAGGCCCATTCCTCAGCCTTGCCATTACGTTCGCTGCGCGGTTTGTAGGCATTGCGCGCGGCACTGTTGCGCCCACCGTGCTTGTAGTCGCGTTGGTCGAATACGCTGCGGTTGAGCATGTTCCAGCTGCTGTCTTCGACAAAACCGTTGCTTTGCGACTGGGCGGAGTCGGCCAGGGAAAGGGTCGACAACCCCAGCAACGGCAGCGCCAACAACAGCCGGCTCATCGCGCGGCCTCGAGCTTCTGCAACTGGGCTGCGAAGCGGGCTTGCGCCCGTGCAGGCAAGCTGGCTGGCAATTCGGCAGCTGGCGCGTCACCGACCTGGATCAGCATTACCATGCCCATCGCCAGGTGCGGAATGCACTGGATGCCGTATACGCCCGGAACGCTGAAGGTCTGCTCGAACGGCTGGTTCAACTTGCTCTTGAAGGGCTCGGCCCCGGTCGGTAGCAGGCCGGTCACGCTGGCCGCATTGTGCCCGCTCTGGGTGGGCAGAAAGCGCACCGTGTCGCCGGGGGCAATGCGCAGGTGGTCCGGCTCGTACACCATGGCGCCCTCGCTGCCGCGGTTGAGCATTTTCACTTCATGCACCTCGGCCAATGCGGCGGGGGCAAGCAGGGCGCTGGCAAGCAGCAGGGCGACAGGGCGCAACAGCATCAGTAGAACTTCCTGGTTCAGGGGGCGCGAAAACGCAGGATGCGCGCGCCGTCGAAGGGATCGGTGAGGTAACGTGCATGCACGCCGAAGGTGCACAGCAGGCGCTCTGGCGTGAGGACTTCGAACGGTTTGCCAAGGGCGACCAGGCGGCCGTTGTCCAGCACCGCGACGCGGTCGCAGGTGAGTGCCTGGTTGAGATCGTGCAGCGCCACCAGCGTGGTCACGGGCAGGGCTTGAACCTGCTGCAGCAGGCTAAGCTGGTGCTGGATGTCCAGGTGGTTGGTGGGCTCGTCCAGCAACAGTACCTGTGGCCGTTGCGCCAAGGCGCGGGCGATGTGCACCCGCTGGCGCTCGCCACCCGATAGCGAACCCCACAGGCGTGCGCGCAGGTGCAGGGCGTCGAGGTCAGCCAGGGCCTGCTCGACGATGGCACGGTCCTCCCCAGAGAACGGTGCCAGTGCCGACAACCAGGGCGTACGGCCCAGGGCAACGGCATCGAACACCCTGATTGCATCGAGGGTGTCGGCCTGCTGCTCGACCAGTGCCAGGGCCTGCGCAACACGGCGGCGGGGCAGCTGTGCCAGCGGTTCGCCTAGCAGTTGCACGCTGCCGCTGGCCGGCTTGCGCAGCCCGGCCAGCAGCTTGAGCAGTGAGGATTTGCCGGAGCCGTTGGGGCCGACAATGCCCAGGGTTTCACCTGCCACAACGTGCAGGTCGATATCGCGCAGCACGGTATTGCCGGCCAGTTGCAGCCCCAGGCCCTGGCAGCTCAGTGGCCCAAGCTGTACAGCGGTCATGACCGTCATGAGTGCCCTCGGCGGATGACCAGAATCAGCGCGAACACCGGTGCACCGATCAGTGCGGTAACCACGCCCACGGGAATCACCTGGCCTGTAATCAAGGTGCGCGAAAGTACGTCGGCGGCAATCAGGAACAGTGCACCGCCCAGTGCGCTGGCGGGCAACAGACGGCTGTGCCCAGGGCCGAGCAGCAGGCGCAGGGCATGCGGGATTACCAGCCCGACAAAGCCGATGGCGCCGACGATGGACACCATCACAGCCGTGACCAGTGCCGTGCAGCTGATCAGCAGTAACTGGGTGCGCCGCACCGGGATGCCCAGCGATGCCGCCGAATCGGCGCCGAAGGTGAAGGCGTCCAGCGCGCGGCGGTGCAACAGGCACACCACCAGGCCGAACAGCGCCACCGGCACAGCCAGCCACACGGAAGGCCAACGCACGCCGCTGAGATTGCCCAGTAGCCAGAACAGGATGCCGCGTGCCTGTTCGGCGGTGGCCGACTTGGTGATGAGAAAGGCGGTGAGGGCGGTGAACAGTTGCGAGCCGGCGATACCGGCGAGGATCACCTGCGCGTTATTGCTGCCTGGGCCGGCCGCACGGGCCAGGAGCAGCACCAGGGCGAACGCTGCCAACGCACCGATGAAAGCGCCCCCGGACATGCTCAGCGCCAGGCTACCGAGGCCCAGCAGGCCGACCAGCACTGCACCGGTCGAGGCGCCGGCCGACAAGCCCAGCAGGTACGGCTCGGCCAGCGGGTTGCGCAGCAGCGCCTGGAGCACCACGCCGCAGGTGGCCAGGCCGGCACCGCAGGCTGCCGCGACCAGGGTGCGTGTCAGGCGGTAGTTCCAGACGATGCCGGCGTCGATCGGGTCAACCGGGTAGCCGGCCTGCCACAGGTGGTTGGCCAGCACCTGGCCGACCACGCTGGGTGACAGGTTGGTCTCACCGATGGCAGTGCCGGCCAGCAAGGCGGCCAACAGTGCCGCCAAGGCGATTGCGATGCAGGGTAACAGGCGAATCATCACTGGGCCGCTTTACCGCTGGCGAAGGCTGCCGACAGGGTTTGCAGGCCACGGAACAGGCGGATGCCGGCCTGCATGGCGTCGGCGTCGAGGACGATGATGCGGTTGTGCTTCACCGCGTCCATGTTGCGGGTTACCGGGTCGTTGCGCAGGAATTCCAGTTTTTTCTGGTAGTCGTCGGCGGGGAAACGGCGGCGGTCCATGCGGGCGATGATCAGCCAGGTGGGGTTGGCCTTGGCCAGGGTTTCCCAGCCTACGGTAGGCCACTCCTCGGTGGACTCGACCACATTGCGCACGCCCAGCGTGCGCAGCATGAAGTCAGCGACCCCTTGACGGCCCGCCACGTAAGGGTCGATGTCGAGGTCGGCGCTGGAGAACCAGAACAGTGCCGAAGTGGTGGACAGGTCCTTGCCGGTCAGTTGTGCCTTGGCGCTGTCCAGGCGGCCTTTCAGCTCGGCGTTCAACGCAATGCCGCGGTCCTGCACATCAAAGATCTCGGCCAGCTGGCTGACACTCTTGTAGATGCTGCTGACCTGAAACGCCTGCAGGCGGGTGCCGTCGGCGCCGACCAGGTTGTCCTTGCCTTCGCAGTCCGACGGCAGCAGGTAGGTGGGGATCTTCAGTTCATCGAACTGCTCGCGGGTGCCGACCACACCCTGGGCGCCGACCATCCATTCGAACTGCACCGTCACCAGCTGCGGGCGCTTGCCGACCACGGCCTCGAAGCTGGGGTCATTGTCGGCCAGGCGCGGCACCTTGTCGTTCTGCGCCTGGTACTCGGGCAGCACGTTGTTGAACCACAGCGAAGTGCCCGCCAGCTTGTCGCCAAGCCCGAGTGCGTAGAGCATCTCGGTGCCGGCCTGGCCGATGGTGACGGCGCGCTGCGGCGCCTGGGCGAAAGTTTGCGGTTTGCCGCAGTTCTCGACCGTGAGCGGGTAGTGGGTGGCAGCGGCCTGGGCCAGGCCAGTAAGGCCAAGGCCGGCGAGCAGGGTGGCGAAACGGGGCAGCATGCTGGGCGATCTCCTATCGGACAGTTCGGGTCAGGAACGCACGGACAGGCATCGCCGAGCCCCGCCGATGGCAGGGGCAACACTGATGGCCAATCCCGGACACCCCGCCGGTTGGTAAATGTAGGCCGGCAGGTCTCCTGACTGGTGCGTCATGGCCCGGCTCCGGCCTTCCCGGGTGTGTGGCCCAGTGGCATCGATGGAGCAGGCTCGGCACCTACAGTTGCGGGGGCAGTTCCGTTTGGCCCGTATTGGCGGGCCTGGGATTCCCTATTAATTCCGTGGTGGAAACCGGCGGCCCGCATGGTAGACCATCGCGCCGCCGGGTGAAAACGCTTTTCAGAAGTACTTCAGCCAGGTGATGTCGCGGCGGCGCGCTTTCAAGCGGGCGAAACCGCGCACCGGCAGGTACAGCGAAACCGCAAGCGCCGCTGCACCCAGCCACACCGCTGCGATGCCGTCGAAACCGAAATAGTCGCCATGGTTGAGGCCGAACAGCGCCACGCAGGCCAGGTACAGCAGCTTCAGCACGTACAGGTGCAACAGGTAGAAGAACATCGGTGCTGCGCCAAACACTGCCAGCGCGCTGATCCACCGAGCCTGGCCGGCGCGCTCGAAGGCGCGCAGCAACAGCAGGCCGCAGCCCAGGGTCAGGGCCAGGAACAGCAGTGACGGTGGGTATTTGGTGATGTTGAAGAAGCTCATCACGGTTTCGGTGAGGCTCGGGTAACCGCTCCACGGCGCCTCGCCATAGCCGTTGAACAGGCGCAACACGACAAAGCCGAGCAATGCGATCAGCCCAGTCAGCAGCAGGCGCTGCTGGCGTTGGCCGGCCAGGCTGCCACGGGCGAACCAGGGCCCCAGCCCATAACCCAGGGCGATGACGCCGATCCAAGGCAGCACCGGGTAAGACGTGCGCAGGCGCAGGTTTTCGGAGAACTCAAGCCAGCCACGGTCGTGCAGGATGGCCCATGGCACGTGCAGGGCAGACTCCACGCCAAAGTGCAGGCCGTCGAGCAGGTTGTGGCCGGCGACAATGGCTGCGCCCAGGGCGAGCAGGGCCGCACGTGGTAGCCATACCAGCAGTGACAGGGCGATCATGCTGACGCCGATGGCCCAGATGACTTGCAGGTAGATGACGCTAGGGGGCAGCTGGAAGGTCCAGGCGAAGTTGACCAGGGTGAATTCCAGCACCACCAGGAACAGCCCCCGCTTGAACAGGAACGCCGAAACATCGCCACGGCCCTGGTGTTTTTCGCCATACAGCCAGGCCGACAGGCCGGTCAGCAGGACGAACACTGGCGCACACAGGTGGGCCAGGGTGCGGCTGAAGAACAGCGAAGGCTCTGTGGCGTCGATGGTCATCGGGTCGCTGACCTGGCGGTGCAGGTAGAACGTTTCGCGGACGTGGTCCAGAAGCATGAACAGAATCACCAGGCCGCGCAGGGCATCGATGCTCTGCAGGCGCTGGGTGATCAAGGAGGGCGTGGCGCTGGCGCTTGTCATGGAGGGTCGCTGATAGGAATGGATGTCATGTGAAATGTTATCTTATAACTAATTGGTTAGAGGTGGGTAGGGGTTTTTTGTGTTACCTGTGCCGGCCCCTTCGCGGGCTCCCCCGCTCCCACAGAGATATCGCAGTCATCGAAAACTGTGTTGTATCTGTGGCAGCGGGCGAGCCCGCGAAAGAGGCCGGCACAGGCAGGCTCAGATCAGAAGCTGTAATCCACCGTCGCAAAGTACGACCGCGGCATCCCCATCAACCACTGCTGCCCACTGAACGCCGACTGCACATATTCACGATCAAACAGGTTGTTCAACTGCAAGCCCAACTTCACATCCGGCAGCACCTGCCAGGCGATGTTGGCATCGACCACGGTGTACCCGGGGGCGCTCTGGGTATTGGCGGTATCGGCATAACGCTCATCTACGTAGCGCGCACCAATGCCGGCCTCTACCTGCTGGCCGAAGCCTTTGCTCAGCCACAGATTGGCGGTACGCCGTGGCACGTTGGCCGGCCGGTTGCCGGCACGGTCCTGCGCTACGCCGCCGACCATCTCGTCGAAATCGTCATACCTGGCGCGCACCAGCGACGCGTTGGCCGACACCTGCCACTGCTGCGCCAATGCCAGTTCCAGTGTTGCCTCAAGGCCGTCGGACGTCTGCTGCCCAGCCTGTTGCTTCTCGTGGGTGATCGGGTCGTCCACCAGCAGCTTCTTCTTGACGATGTGGTAGGCGGCCAGCGTCCATTCGCCACGGCCTTCCCAGAAACGCTGCTTGAGGCCTACCTCGGTCTGCTTCGCCTCGGTCAGGTCATAGTGCATCTGGGTGGGGCTGAGGCTGATGAGGTTGTTGACCCCCTCCTGGCTGGTGGAGTACTGCCCGTATAGCGACAGGTCGTCGGTGACCGCGAACACCAGCCCGGCGCGCCAGTTGCCACCTTGCAGGCTGCGGTCGCTGCGGCTGTCGTTGGTCAGGTTGGTGCGGTCGATGTGGTTCTGGTCGCGGCGCACGCCGGTGACCAGCGACAGCCGGTCGCTCAGTTGCAAGCGGTTTTCGGCGAACAGGGCGAAGGTGTGGGTGCTAGACAAGGTTTGCGGCCGCAGTGGCGAGGCGCTGTGGAACCCGCCCGGTTCTGGTTGCCACGGGTCGATGAAATCACCGCCCACATCGTTGTAGGGCGCATTGCTGTCGACGTTGAAGCGGACCTTGTTGTATTCCGCGCCGACCACGGTCTTGCTGGCCAGGCCGAACACGCTGTGGTCAAAGGTGATGGACTGGCGGTCGCCGAACTGTTCCTGGTTGTGCTTGATTTCCAGGTAGCTGCCGCGCTGCAATTGCTGGCGCTCGGCGTCCCAGCTGTAGTCTTCGGCGTTGCGCCAGTGGCGGCGGCTCTTGATGTAGTACAGCTGGTTGCTGGCGCTGACGTGGTCGTTCAGCGTCCAGTCGGTGGTGAGCCGGGTCCACTCATCGACGTAGTGCTGCACGTCGTTCTGCACGTTGTAGTTTTTCTTGCGCAGGCTGCTGCGGTAGTGGCCGTCGATCAGCGGGGTGCCGTAGTAGCTGGCAGGCTCTGCATCGCCACGGTCGTGGGCAAGGGTCAAGCTGAGGTCGTCACTGGCATCGAAGCGCAGCGCGGCACTCAGGGCCAGGCTGCGCGAAGTAGTGCGGTCGACCCAGCCGTTGCCGGCCTGCTGGTTGAGGGTGAGGCGATAGCTCAGGCGCTCGCTGAGACTGCCGCCGCTGTCCAGGCCCAGCTGCTGGCGGTCCCACGACCCGTAGCCCAGACGCAGGTGGTTGCGCACCTCGCCGGCAAACGGTTTTTTCGGGATCACGTTGATCACCGCGCCGGTGGCGCCTTCGCCATGCAGTACCGAAGCCGGGCCGCGAATCACATCGATACGCTCGACCATCCACGGGTCCACCGGAAACGTCTGGGTGCCGGCACCGGTGTACAGGCGTGCGCCGTCGAACAGGGTCATCACCGAACTGTGGCCGGCAAAGCCGCGGGCGGACAGGCCTGTGCCGCCATCGCCGGGGGAGCCGACGAAGGTGATGCCCGGTGACCGCGTTACGGCATCCTGCACGGTGAGGTTGTTGCGCTGCTGAATCTGCTCGGCGCTGATGCTGCTGGTGCTGGCCGGTGTTTCCAGGGCACTGAGGCCGAGGCGCGAGCCTGCCTGGGCCGGCGTGGCCAGGTCGACGGTGCGGCTGTCGAGGGTGTCGGTGATGGCCGTGGAAGGCAAGGCCAGGGGTTGCTGCTGGTCACGGTCGTCGGCCAGAGCGGGTAGGGCGACGGCCAGGCAGGCCGCCAGGGGGTGAAGCTTGAACATACGGGACATGTCGTTCCACTGCTGCAGGAATGAATGGATCCCGGTGGAAAACACGCAAAGGCGAACCATGCAGGCAGGCGCGCGCACGGACTCCGGCCTGCGCCCGCCCACCGCGGGTTGCCAAGTGAAGCTCCAGGCCGGTCTCCGGGCTTGCGAGGGGCATGACACCTTCACCTTCCCATGCATGTGCACAGTGGTATCTCGAAGGGGTCGCTCGCTTACCGTTGCGGGGGCAGCGCCGGACTTGTCGTGGGTTACACGACGCACCGGCTTCCCGTTTCACCCTGCGCGCGGCGGCGAAGGGCACCTGAAACTGGCGCGCATCTGACCACTGAAATGCTGGGGCGTCAAATGTTGGTGCGCCACGAATACTGCGATAAAACACAAGGTTGCGCGCTTTTATTGACTTTTTTTCGAACTTTCCGGCTGGCGTTTGTCTCGAACCGCACGTTCGTCTTTCGTTATCAAGTCATGGAGACTTTACGCATGCCTGCTCGTCATCTGTTGCGCCACACCTGCCTGCTCGCCCTGATCGCCGCACCGCTGGCCGCCACCGCCGCACCCAGCACCGACCCGCTGTTCACCATCGGTCTGCAGGGCGCCTACGACAAGTTCAAGTTCGAAGGTGGCAGTGAAAGCGACAAGGAACACATGGGCCAGGGTGGTGTGTTCGCTACCTTCGGCAACAAGCTGACAGCCGAATCCGGTTTCATCTACCAGCTCGGCGCCGAAGCCAAATTCGGCAAGAAGAACGACAACAAGCTCAAGGAGGCCCAGGCCGACCTTGACCTTGGCTGGCGTGCGGCGCTGGACGCTCGCAACTTTGTCGACGTGACCGTGGGCGGCGGTTACAGCTGGTCGCGCTTCGAGCCGGAAATCAACGACCTCGATACCAAGCTCACCGTGAAATCGCCCTTTGCCAAGGCGGCGCTGGGCTACAACCACCAGTTCGACGCCTCGACCCTGCGGGTGGAAGTGGGCGCGCGCCATACCCTGGACGGCCGCGCGCGGCTGAAAGTGGACGACTTTGGCAGCGACACGGTCGACCTGAAAGACCGTACCAACCCGTACGCCGAAGTGACGTTGCTGATGAACCAGCAGGGTGATATGCCGGTGCAGGCCGGGGTTTACTACACCCGCACCGAATACAAGCTGGACGAAGATTCGCCAGTGGCAGACAACACCAAGCTCAAGCGTGACGAGTTTGGGGTGAAGGTGGGCTTGGCCTTCTGAAACTGAGCGTTTAGCAGGCCCGGCCTCTTCGCGGGTGAACCCGCTCCCACAGGGACCGCACAGCCTTTAGGTACTGCGCAGTACTGGTGGGAGCGGGCAAGCCCGCGAAGGGGCCGAACCTGCGAGAGAAGGTCAGCGCCCGCGACGGCGCGACACCCGCGCCTCGATGTTCTTGCGCCCGATCAGCAGCGGTGGTTTCTCTACCACCGGCTCATCCGCCAGCCATTTGTACATCACCAGGCAGTCCACCAGCCCCAGGCGGGCATGGCGATAAGCCTTGGGCAAGCGCCCGACCGTTTCGAAGCCCAGCTTGTGCCACAGTGCCACCGCGACTTCATTGCTGGCCACTACCGAGTTGAACTGCAGGGCCAGAAAGCCCTCCTGGCGTGCCAGCTTCTGCGAGTGCTCGCACATCAGGCGCGCCACGCCCCGGCCACGTGCCTGTTCGCACACCATGTAGCCGCAATTGCCCACGTGCCCGCCAGGCCCGGCGGCATTGGCCTTCAGGTAATAAGAACCCAGCAGCTCGCCATCCTCTTCGGCCAGCAGCGTGTGCAATGGCAGCTCCAGCCACAGCTGGCGTGCCTGATCGAAGCTCAGGGCTGGGTCGAATGCGTAGGTTTCACAGGCCTGGACGATGGCTTGGAAGGTGGGCCAGAAGCGCTCGAAGTCTTCGGCTGTCATGGGGCGAATGTGGATCATGCGGGTTCCTGCAAGGGCTGGGCCGCCAAGTCTGTGGGGCGCGGCGCCTTCGCGCAAGGGCGACGACGCCGTTTGTGCCTAGCCGTTGGCCTTGCCTACTGCATCCATGGCCCGCGCCGAGTACACCAGCGCCGCACCGGCGTTCATCGCCACCGCTACGCCGAGGGCTTCGGCAATTTCCTCGCGGCTGGCACCGTGCTTGACCGCCTGCTGGGAATGCACGGCGATGCAGCCGTCGCAACGGGTGGTCACGGCCACGGCCAGTGAGATCAACTCACGGGTCTTGGCGTCGAGGTGATTGGTCTTGGCTCCTGCACCGCTGGCAGTCATGTAACCGGCCACGGTGTCGGGGGAGAGTTGCTTGAGATCGCCGATGCCGGCCATCAACTGCTTACGGTAGGCGTCCCAGTCCATCATGCTCATCGTCTTCACCTTGTGGTGGTTGCGAGTGGAGCTTTCAGGCTAGTCGAAGAGTGACAAGAGCGAGGCTTGTACTTTGGTGGGTGTGCAGCAGTACTTGTGAGGGCCACTGTCTTGCACCATCACTCGGGCTGCCGCAGCACCTTGCAGGAGCACGCTCAGCATTCAGATGTAGATGAACACCAGCACCAGCGCCGCAACCACAGCCCACTTTTCCAGGTAGTAGCGCATGCGGTTGCGCTTTTTCAGCGCCTTGCCGCGTTCACGGATCTTGTAGATGCGGGTGAACAAGCGGTTGATACCGCCGGTCTTGTCGCCGTCACCGTTAGGCGCGGCGGCGGCGGCCATGACGTTGCGGCTGAACCAGCGGTTGAACGCAGTCGCCCAGCGGTACTTGAGCGGGCGCTCGACGTCACAGAACAGGATGATGCGGTTGTGCTCCGTGGTGTTCGCCGCATAGTGGATGTAGGTTTCGTCGAAGATCACACCCTCGCCATCGCGCCAGGAATACTTCTCGCCGTCCACGTCGATGTAGCAACCGTCGTCGTTGGGCGTGTCCAGGCCCAGGTGATAGCGGTACGAGCCGGCATACGGGTCACGGTGGCGCACCAGTTTGGCGCCTGGCGGCAGGGTGGCGAACATGGCGGCCTTGACCGTGCCGATGCTTTGCAGCAGCTCGGTGGTGCGTGGGCACAGGGCCATCGCCGATGGGTGGCTTTCGCCGTACCACTTCAGGTAGAAGCGCTTCCAGCCGGTCTTGAAGAACGAGTTGAAACCGACATCATCGTAATTGTCGGACTTCTTGATTTCGCCCACGTGCAGCAACTGGCGGCCTTCCTCGCGGATTTCCTGCCAGTGGTCCTGCAGTGGCTTCAGTTCGGGGAAGGCTTCGACCGGCAAGTAGGGCTTGGCCGGGAGCTTGGAAAACAGGTACAGGAAACTGTTGATCGGGGCCAGGAAGCTCGAATGGTCGCCCAGCTGGCGGGTCAACTTGTGGCGAACCCGACCGCGCAGGTGCACGTAGGCAATCGAGAGGGCGAAGATAAGTACGAGTGCAATTTTCATGGACGTTTACTTGTCGAAAAATGGCCATGCGCCATGGCATAAGCCCGCCAGCATAAACAATCATGGGGGTAGTTTGTACTTATTGTTACGAAACACCGGGGCGACATTGGTGTAATGCCCTACAGTCTTGCGCAAACGTTTCACGTCATGGAGTTGGTATGGTTCAGGATATACGCCCCAGCGGTAGCCCGTTCAAACGGCTGTTTTTCGCCCTGCCGGTCAGCGATGCCCAGCGTGGTGCCTTGGCCCAGTGGCGGCGGGGGCTGGACCTGCGCAGCGGCAAACCGGTGCCGGCGGCCAACTTCCACGTCACGCTGTTGTTCCTCGGCGATGTGGATATCGCCCAGGTGCCTGCGATCTGTGCGGCAGTCGATCAGCTGGCGCTGCCGGCCATGGCACCGCGGCTGTTGCTTGACCGCTTGCAGGTGTGGCAGCGGGCCGGCGCGCTGGTGCTGGAGCCACAGCAGACACCGCCTGCCCTGTTGCATCTGGTGTACGGCTTGCAGCAGGCACTGTTGCCGTTGGGGGTGGAGGCGGCCAACCGTGAATATCGGCCACACTTGACCCTGTCCAGGGATTACCGCGGGCAACCACCCGAGGCCAGCAGCGCGCCGGAGTTCTACCTCTCCGCGCGCCACTTCACGCTTTACGAGTCGCGCAAGGGCGCTTACCGGCCCTTGGCGCAGTGGCCGCTGGCAGATTGACCCTGGGTCAGAGTTGCGGGGTGTACTTCACCGTCAGCATGAAGTTGCGTGGCTCGCCATAGTTGTTGCTGCCATTGAGCTGGTTGAAGCCTGCAACCCAGTACTTCTTGTCGAACAGGTTGTTGGCGTTGACGGCAAGGTTCACTTCGGGGGTCAGCTGGTAGGCCAGGCGTGCGCTCCACACGGTATAGCCAGGCACGGTGTAGGTACGTTCGTAGCCGAGGGTGTGGCTCTGGGTGGTAAAGCCCAAGCCGGTGCTCCAGCGCTGGCCGTCCAGTGGCAGGGTGTAATCGGCCCATGCACGCAGCATGTGCTTGGGTGTCCACTGGCTGAAGGTGCGCCCTTTGTCGTCAGGGTCGTCGAGGAACTTGGTGGTGTTGTAGGTGTAGCCTGCGAACAGTTGCAGGCCACTCAGCACTTCGCCGCTGATCTCGGCTTCGACGCCTTGGCTGCGTACCTTGCCTGCTGCGGTGGAGCAGTACCAGTCATCGCAGGCGAAGCCCGAGGCCACGTCGGTGACGGCGCGGTTTTCCTGGTCGTAGCGGAACAGCGCGATCGAGGCGTTGACCCGGCCGTCGAGCAGTTCGCCCTTGAGGCCCGTTTCATAATTGCTGCCGATCACCGGTTTGAGCGGCGCATTGCCCACGGCGCGTTCGGTTTGCGGTACGAACACGTCGGTGTAGCTGGCGTACCAGGCCCATTCGCGGGTCAGGTCATAGACAAAGCCGGCATAAGGGGTGACTTGCCCCGTTTCGGTCATGCGGCTGGTGGGGTAGCGGGTACCGGGGTCGGTCAGGCTCTCGAAGTCGATCGAATCCCAGCTGTAGTCGAACCAGCTGACACGCGTGCCGAGGATCAAGGTCAGATCCTGGGTAGGCTTGATGCGCCAGGCGCTATACAGGCCCTTCTGACGGATGTCGTAGCTGGCCCTGTTGGAGCGTGCGGCGTCGCCATCGAATACGCTGTCGCGGCTGGGCTCCGGGCGGTCATGGTCGATGTCGAAGATGTTGCCGCCGGCGTCGAAGTTGCGCCAATAGGCGTCATCCGACGTCAGTTTGGAATAGTTGCCTCCCACGGTGATTTCATGGGCCAGTGGGCCGGTATCGAAGTGGCCCACCACGTTCATGTCCAGGCCCAGCTTGGTCGAGTGAAAATCGGTGAGCCAGTCGGCGTAGGTGATGCCGCTGCCGTCAGGCGCAACGCCCTGGAGGGTGCTCTGCACGCGCTGGTGGGTGGATGTGTTGGTTTCATCCATGCGCACGGCTGCGGCCTTGAAGGTCCAGTCATCGTTGAAGCGGTGTTCAAGGTCCAGGTAGTACGTGGTTACGTCGGTTTCTGCGCGGCTCCAGCGGGCGCCGGTGTAAGTCGAACGCGGCAGGTCGACCGGTTTGCCACTGGCGTAGCGTGGGAGGCCGCGCAGCATCGGCCGGGACTGCTGACGGTTGTAGCTTATGCCGCCGCCCACTGTCGTCGCATCGGTCAGGTCGATGTCCAGCGCACCGTACAGCGAATGGTTTTTGCTCCAGACATAGTCGATGAAGCTGTCGCTTTGGTCTTCGTCAGCGACAAGCCGCCCGCGCACACGGCCGTCGGTGGTCAGCGGGCCGCCGGCATCCAGCTGCAGGCCATAGTGGTCCCAGGAGCCAGCTTTGCCTGTCAGCGTAACGGTCGGCGCCGTTTGGCCCCGCTTGCGCACCAGGTTGATTGCGCCACCTGGGCTGCCGGTGCCTTGCAACAGGCCCGAAGCACCGCGCAGCACTTCCACCCGGTCGAAGAACACCAGGTCCTGGGTGGCCCAGTTGCCCAGCGAATAGTTGTTTCGCGGAATCGGCACGCCGTCGTACTGCCAGTCATCAATCTGAAAACCACGCGAGGTCACGACCACGCCAGGGCCAATGCCCTGCGCGCCGACAATGCCCGTGGTGTGGTTAAGCGCGTCCTGCAAGTCGGTGATGCCCTGGTCATCCAGTTGCTTGCGCGTGATGACGGTGACCGACTGGGGAATCTCCTTCAGGGTATGCGTGCCTTTGCCCAGGGTCACCGCGCGGGCGGCATACGACCCGGTGCCTTCGCTGGTTGCGTCCACATAGTTGTCGGTGATGCTGGTGCTGCCCAGCTCCATGACGTCGCTGCCCAGGTTGCCGGGCGCCACACTGAAATGGCCCTCGGCGGAAACCCGCAACTGCAAGCCGCTACCGGCCAGCGCAGCTTGCATGGCCTGCTCGGCACTCATCTGGCCGACCACGGCAGGTGCCTGCTTGCCGCGCACCAGTGCTGGCTCCAGCGCGATGATGTGGCCGCTCTGGCTGGCGATGCGGTTGAGCGTGTGCGCCAGGCTGGCGGGTGGCAGGTCGAACACTTGGATTTGCGCCTGGGCAAGCACGTTGAAGCTGGCCAGGGCTGCGACCAGGGGCAGGGCGCGGGGCAAGGGGTTGTACACGGATTACTCCCGAATGAAGTGGCTGTCAGGAGGTATGTGGGATGAGCAAAGAAAACTTGCCACGAGTGCGAATGATTTTGATAAATATTTTTATCAAGCGGGTTTCAGGTCGATCAACATCAGCCACGGGCCATAGCGCTCCACGCTGATTGGCAGGGCCTCGGCCAACGCCTTGAACGCCTGCTGTGGCTGGTCCAGAGGAAATACGCCCTGCACCCGCAGGTCGCGTGCCGCGGGGGCGAGCCGGATGTAGCCGCGCTGGTAGGGGCGCAGCGCGTCGATCACCCCATGCAGCGGCGCGTCGAGGACTTCCAGGCGGCCCTCCAGCCATGCAGCACGTTGCTGTTGCTCGCCTGTCAGCCGCTCGATGGTGTTGTTGCGTAGCAGGGCAGCCTGCCCTTGCTGCAGCTCCGCCCACTGCCCATCGGCGAGACTGGCGCGGACGCTGTGCTGCAGTACCACGACGCGTGTGGCGTCCTGCTCCTGGCTGACCAGAAACCGCGTTCCCAACGCCAGCACTTGGCCTTGCGCGGTGCGCACGCGCAAGGGCCGCAGCGGATCGCGTGCAACCTGGATCAGCAACTCGCCGTGACGCAGCACCAGAAGCCGCTGCCCGGCATCGAACTGCACGTCGACCGCACTGGCGCTGTTCAGGCTCAGGCGGCTGCCGTCTGCCAAGGTAAAGCTGCGCCGCTCGCCACGGCCCGTGTGCAAATCGGCCAGCCAGCCTTGGGTGGTGTCGCTACGCCATCCACCCCATAGCGCCGCGCCGAACAGCCCCAGACTGGCCATGGCACCAAGTAAGTCACGCCGTGAGCGAGTAGGCTGCATCAGCAATCGGCGTGCCTCTGCTGCTTGGCCAGGGGCCCGCTGATCCAGGGCGAGCAACGCGGCGAACGGATGGCCAAGGCGTTGCTCCAGGCGGTTCCAGGCCTGTTGGTGAGCGGGGTCCTGCTGTAGCCACAGCCTGACCCGTTGCAGCAGCGCCGGGTCAGGCGTAGCGGCCCTGAGCTCGACCATCCAGTCGATGGCCTGCTCGCTGACCCGGTCCAGGGCAGGCCTGCTCATGCCTGCACCTCGCACAGGTAACATTGGCGTAGCGCCTGTTTCATGTAGCGGCTGACAGAGCGTTCGCTGATCTGCAGCTTTGCCGCGATGTCGGCGTAGTGCATGCCGTCGAGCTGGCTGTAGAGGAAGGTGGCTTTGACGACTGCCGGCAAGCCGTCCAGTGCCTGATCGATGCTCACCAGGGCTTCGATCAGCAGCAGTTGCTCCTCGGTCGATGGTGCTACGGCCTCCGGCAGCCGCGCCAGGTGTTCCAGGTAGGCCTGCTCGAGCTGGCGACGGCGATGGCGGTCGAAGATCAGCCGACGGGCGATGACGGTGAGGTAGGCGCGAGGCTGCTGGATGCTGTCTGGATCGACACGTGCGCCGAGCATCTGGCAGAACGTTTCGGCGGCAGTGTCCTCGGCGTCGGCATGGTTGCGCAGGCGTTTGTGGATGTGCTGGAGCAACCAGCGATGGTGATCGCTGAAGAAAAAGCCCAGTTTACGGGTCGATGTGCTGTCCAACGCCTGGCTTCCGGTTGTTAGTGTGAATCGTTCTCAATGGTAGCCGGGTCGTCTGATTTCCTGCAATGGGGTGCGTGCAGAACCGAGGCTGCCGCTACTTGAGTAGCGGCACTGCGCCGGTTCAGGCTGCGGCCTGGCAATCTGCAAACAGTTTTTTGCCCAAAGCGTGTGCGTGCTGCAAGTGAGGGAGCTGGTCAGGCCCTTCGCTGTCATCCAGCAATGTGGAACTGAGTACTTCTGCGCCGCAATAGTCGAAGATGCCGTGCTCGATCTGCACGCGCATCGCCTCGCCATAGCCATGCCGCTCGAAGGTGCCTGTATCGGCACCTGCAATGCCGACCAGGTGAACCTTCATGCCACGCAATTTCTTCACCGTGGTGCCTTCGTCATAGTCGAACGCCCAGCCGTTGCTGAATACCCGCTCGACCCAGCCCTTGAGCAAGGCCGGCAGTGACCACCAGTAGACCGGGTAGACCAGCACCAGGGCATCGGCGCGCTCGATGCGGGCCTGCTCCTTGAGTACATCGGCCGGCGGAGCTGCCTGCCGGCGGTGCACGGCATGGTCTGCCAGGCTGAAGCGGGGGTCGAAACCTTCGCTGGCCAGGTCGGCGATTTCGCTGCTGTGGCCTTCGCTGGCCAGGCCGTCGGCAACCTGGCGAGCCAGCGCGTGGGTGAGGGATTGCGGGTCATGATGACCGACGACGATCAGGGCGTGCATGGTGGCTCTCCATTCGGGGTGCAGGGCTGCCTGGAGCGTTATATACTCCAGGTAAGTTACGTTTAGTAAGTTACTTTTGGTAGGTAATCGATGTCAAGCGATGATCAAGCACGTTCCCGCAAGCGCCTGAGCCGCGACGACCGACGCAGGCAGTTGCTGGATATGGCCTGGCAATTGGTGCGGGAGGAGGGTACCGATGCCTTGAGCCTGGGCCGCTTGGCCGAACACGCGGGGGTAACCAAGCCGGTGGTCTACGACCATTTCGAGACCCGCACCGGGCTGCTGGTGGCGCTGTACCAGGAATACGATGCGCGTCAGTCGCAGATGCTGGCGCAAGCCTTGGCCAGCTGTGAAGCCAGCCTGGCCAGCCGCGCCCGGGTGATTGCCGAGGCCTATGTGGACTGCGTGATGAGCCAGGGCCGGGAGATACCCGGGGTGTCGGCGGCGCTGGCCGGGTCGCCGGAAATGGAGGCGCTGAAGCGGGCGTACGAGCAGCCGTTCCTGGACAAGTGCCGCGAAGCCTTGGCCGGGTTTTCGCCCAGCGGCAATGTAGGGGTTGCCGGCATGCGCCTGCTGGTGGGGGCAGCGGATGCGCTGTCCCAGGCGGCTGCAGCGGGAGAGCTGGAAGCCGGCCAGGCCAAGGCTGAGCTCAAGGCCGCCATCATCGCCATGGTCGAGCGGCAAACATGAAGCGCATGAGACCATTGTGGGAGAGGGCGCGCCCGCTTCCACAGTGATCGAGCATGGCTTCGCTACACAGGCAAGCTCTGATAGGGCTGTTCATCCCCCGGGCTGCGCTCGAACTGGCGCTTGTACTCGCGGCTGAACTGCGAGGTGCTCTGGTAGCCCACCCGGTGCGCGGCCTGCGCCACACCCAGGCCTTCGCCGATCAGCATCTGCTGCGCCTTGAGTAGCCGCAAGCGCTTGAGATACTGCATCGGTGCCATGTCGGTGCAGCGCTTGAAGTGTTCATGAAAGGTCGAAACGCTCATGTTGGCCCGCGCGGCCAGTGCCTCCACGCTCAGCGGCTCGGCGTAGTGCTCGCGCAGGTGGGCGAGGGCGGCACCGATGCGGGCGAAGTGCCCCTGTTGCTCCACCAGTGCTCGCAACACACCGGCCTGCGGGCCGCGCAGCGCGGTATACAGCACCTCGCGGACGCGCGCCGGGCCCAGTACCTTGGCGTCAAGCGGGTCCTGCAGGCAGTGCAGCAGCCGTTCCACACTGTCGCGCATGGGCGCATCCAGTGCTGCGGAGGTCATCGATTGCGGTGTTTGCGCCTGTACTGCAGCGTCTGGCACCAGGCCCATGCTCTGCACCAGTTCACCCAGCACGCCACGGTCGATGTCCACCGCCACGCCCAGCAATGGCGCGTCAGTGGTGGCGAAGGTTTCGCACATGAACGGCACCGACAACGCCTGTACCAGATAATGCCCGGCGCCGTACTCCAGGGTGCGCGGCCCCAGGCGCGCCAGCTTGCTGCCCTGGGCCAGGATCATCAGGCTGGGTTCGTAGATTTGCGGGCTGCTGGCCACGTAGTGGTCCCAGCTCAGCACCTGCACCTGGGGCAGGTGCGTGGGCACAAAGCCTGGGCGCGTGGCGAGGCTGCGGATCAGCGTACAAAGCGGCGCATTGGCGTCGACGTGGCGGGTCAGTTGCATGGTGGACCAAGGGCAGAGAATCAGACAGCTTAATCATCGCAGATTGAAGGCGTGGCGCCAGCTGACAGATAGCATCTTCGGATAATCAGGCATGGATGCCGGAGAATCAGCCGTGGGCGTGACGCGGTTGGACGCGCAAAATGCGACGCCTGAATCGTTTCACTTCACTGCGAGGTCCTGCATGTATACCGCCATCGGTTACGCCGCCCAAACTTCTGCCAGCCCTTTGGCGCCCATGACCTTCGAGCGCCGCAGCCTGCGCCCGGACGACGTCGCCATCGAGATCCTGTACTGCGGCGTATGTCACTCCGACATCCACCAGGCACGCAACGAATGGGGCATTGCCGTTTACCCGCTGATGCCTGGGCACGAGATTATCGGCCGGGTCACGGCTGTTGGCGCCAAGGCCACCGCGCACAAGGTGGGTGACCTGGTCGGCGTCGGCTGCATGGTCGACTCTTGCCGCCATTGTGAAGCCTGCGCCAAGGACCTGGAGCAATATTGCCTGGAAGGCCCCACCATGACCTACGCCACCCCGGATCGGGTTGACGGCAGCAACACCATGGGCGGTTACTCCAGCAGCATCGTGGTCAGCGAGCACTTTGTGCTGCGCATCCCGGCCGGCATGGACCTGCCCAGCGCCGCACCTATCCTGTGCGCCGGCATTACCACCTATTCGCCGCTCAAGCACCACGGCGTGGGCCCGGGCCACAAGGTCGGCATCCTCGGCATGGGCGGCCTGGGCCACATGGGCATCAAGCTGGCCAAGGCCCTGGGCGCGGAAGTGACCCTGTTCACCCGTTCCCAGGCCAAGGCAGAGGAAGCCCGCCGCCAGGGTGCCGACCATGTCATCGTGTCCACCGATGCCGAGCAGATGCGCGCCGCGGCTGGTCGTTTCGATTTCCTGCTCGACACCATTCCGGTGCAGCACGACCTCAACCCGTACCTGGAAACGCTCAAGTTCGATGGTGTGCACATCCTGGTCGGCCTGATCGAACCGATCGACCCGCCAGTGCATGCGGCCAACCTGGTGCTCAAGCGCCGGGTGGTGGCGGGGTCGTTGATCGGTGGCATCGCCGAGACCCAGGAAGTGCTGGACTTCTGCGCCGAGCACGACATCCGTTGCGATATCGAGATGCTGGATATCCGCAACATCAACCAGGCGTATGAGCGCATGATCGCCGGTGATGTGAAGTACCGGTTCGTGATCGACATGGCCACCTTGCAGGGCTGATTGATCGGCTGCCTGTACTGGCCTCTTCGCGGGCTTGCCCGCTCCCCCAGCTGCACCACGGCATTCAGGCTATGTGCGGTCCTTGTGGGAGCGGGTTCACCCGCGAAGGGGCCAGTACAGGCAGCAAAAAATCCTGGTTCTGTTACCAGACCATCGCCTTGTCCCACCCCCGCCAGAACAACCACCGCCGCACCTCGCCATGTGCCCCGGTGCCGATCTGCCATTCAGGCCGCCCGCTATCCAGCGCAATCACCGACACAACCCCCGCGTGGCTCGCCGCTACCAGCGTTTGCCCATCGGCGCTGATATCCATCGCACTGATGGTCGACCCCAGGTAATGCTGCCAGTGTTCCTTGCCATCCTCGCCAAACGCCCGCAGGTAGCCATAGGCATCACCCACAATGTACTCGCCATCGCGCGCTACCCCGGCGTATACCCGCGCGCCATCCTGCAGCAGTGGGGTACGTGGGTCCTGGCTGTAGTAGTCGGTCTCCAGCCCCGGCAAATCGGCGACGTTTACCCCCAGCGTGGCGCCGCTGTAGAAATGACAGGCATTGAGGGCAAGGTGGTCACCCGCGCGGTTGAACAACGCAAAGTGCGGGTACTCGCTGCCAGGGCCGATCTCCGCCAGCGGCCTGAGTTGCGCGTCCAGCACCAAGTGTCGGCTGCCTTGCTCACCCACCACGATCAGCCGACCGTCCGCCGACACCGCGCCATGCTCCATGCTCAGCCCCAGGCTGATGTCGTCCGGGTCGGTGCCTTCGGCCAACTCATCGAGCACGCGTGTCTGCTGTGGCAGCAGGCGAGTCGCACCCTGGGTGGACAGCACGAAGATACCTTCGGCACTCACCAGCAGCACGCGCTGGCCATCCGGGAAGGGGATCAGCGCGCTAGGTGTGGGCGGCAGGTCGAACGGCTCGAATGGGTAACCTGGCGGCAACCCCTCCAGCCCGGTTGGCCAGGCCAGGCGCTGCACTTGCGGGCCCCCCCAGCCATCGGTCACACGTATGCCTTCGGCATTGGCCAGGGCGAAATAACGGCGGGCCGGGCAGCGGCCAAAGTGCTCGATGCCGATGACCGGGGTTACCCCATGATGATCGATACGCACCACCTGGCCCTTGTCGTAGGGCATGCCGATGCGTGCCAGCAGGCTGCCATCCTCCAGCAGCAGGACATTGCTGATGCCTTGGCCGTGGTCTTCGAGCAACGGTACCAAGGGGTGGTGCGCAGGTGGCCAGGCCTCGCGGAAGGCCCGGCGCTGCTGTTCGTCGGCGCTAGGGTGATTGGCTGCCTGCAGGGCTGCCAGCCAGGCGTCCAGCAGGTGCCCGGTGGCTGGCGCCTGCGGCTCTTCAAGATTGTCCCAGCCTTGCGCACGGCCCTGCGCGACGTAGTCGTTGACGGCTTGGGCATAGGCAATAACTGCCTGCTGCCACTGCTGCTGGGGGTGCTGCTTGTCCATGAGCGGATCGGGCTCCTTGTTGCACACGCGTTTCACACAAAGCGCGCATGGTACTCCTTCTGCCCGCCTTGCGGTTGTGAGGCCCCGGCTTGACGCGTACCATGCCGTGCATTCCTATCAATAACAGCGCGTACGTCGGCACCCCTGCAAGCGGGTGGCTGGCGTGCGAACTGTTGCCTTGTCTGCGGAGAAGCGTTTTCCACCCATGAACGGACCCATACCCACCGACCTGCCGCCCACGACGGGCAGCGGCAGCTGGCTGAGCGTCATCGCCCTGGCCCTGGCGGCCTTCATCTTCAACACCACCGAGTTCGTCCCGGTGGCGCTGCTCAGTGACATTGGCCGCAGCTTCGACATGAGCACCGCCCAGGTCGGGCTGATGCTGACCATCTATGCCTGGGTGGTGGCGCTGGCCTCGCTGCCGATGATGCTGCTGACCCGCAACATCGAACGGCGGCGCCTGCTGTTGTTCGTGTTCCTGGTGTTCATCGTCAGCCACTTGTTGTCGTGGCTGTCGCAGAGCTTTGCCATGTTGCTGGTCAGCCGTATCGGCATTGCCCTGTCGCATGCGGTGTTCTGGGCCATTACCGCCTCGCTGGCAGTGCGCGTGGCGCCACCTGGCCAGCAGGCCAAGGCGCTGGGCCTGCTGGCAACCGGCACCACCCTGGCCATGGTTCTGGGCATTCCGCTGGGGCGCGTGGTGGGTGAAGCGCTGGGCTGGCGCGTGACCTTCCTCAGTATTGCCGGGGTCGCGCTGGCCACCATGCTGTGCCTGATGAAGTCGCTGCCGCTGCTGCCCAGCCAGAACTCGGGCTCGTTGCGCAGCCTGCCAATCCTGTTCAAGCGCCCGGCGCTGGTGATTACCTACCTGCTGGTGACGCTGGTCATTACCGCGCAGTTCACCGCCTATAGCTACATTGAACCGTTTGCCCTGCACGTGGCGCAGATTGGCGGTGAGCGCACCACGCTATTGTTGTTGCTGTTCGGCGGTGCCGGGGTATTCGGTTCGTTGCTGTTCAGCCGCTACAGCGACCGTTTCCCTCATGGCTTTCTGGTGGGCTCGATTGGCTTGCTCGCCGCGTGCCTGTTGCTGATGTTGCCGCTGTCGGGCAACTTCTATGCGTTTGCGGTGCTGAGCATGTTCTGGGGGGTGGCGATCCTCAGCTTCAGCCTCTCGCTGCAGTCCAAAACGTTGAAGCTGGCATCCGATGCCACCGATGTGGCCATGGCGCTGTTCTCGGGTATCTACAACATAGGGATTGGTGGCGGTGCGCTGCTGGGCAGTATCGTCAGCAGCCAGATGGACGTGGCCGATATCGGCCTGGTGGGCGGTAGCGTGGCGGTGGTCGGGCTGGTACTGGCTGTTGCCAGCACGCGGCGCTACCGCGAGGCGCTGACGCACTGACCCTATGGCCAGCGCGCTTTTCTGTAGGAGCGGCCTTGTGTCGCGATGGACCGCAAAGCGGTTCCAGGATTTCAGCTTCGCCGCAGAAATTGCCGGGGCCGCTTTGCGGCCCATCGCGACACAAGGCCGCTCCTACAGGTCCCCGTAGACCTCAGGGGATACCGCCTTAGATTCAAGCCAGTACGGCAGCCCAGGCAGAAATCAACAGCACCCCCGCCAACACCTGGTTGAACAACTGCAACCGCCGCGGTGCCTGCAACCACCGGGCGCTGCCCACCCCCAACACCGCCCACGCTGCCATGCACGGCAGGGCGATCAGCAAAAACACCAGTGCCCACTGCCACACCGGCAACGACGGCGCGGCAAACACCCCGACCACCGCCACGGCCATCAACCATACCTTGGGGTTCACCACCTGCAACGCTGCGGCGCTCCAAGCACTGAACCCTTGCGCCGTGGCCGCCTGCAGCGGTGCGGCGGCACTGCGCAGCATCTTCCACGCCAGCCAGCTTAGCCACAACACCCCCGCCCAGCTCATCACCTGTTGGGCCAAGGGGTGCCGCAGCAGCAGTTCACCCAGCCCCAGCCCGACCATCAACACGATCGCTGCCGCCGCGCCACAGGCCGCGACGATGGGCGCCAGGCTCGCGCGCAAACCCGCGCGCGCGCCATGGGCCAGGATCAACAGGTTGGTCGGCCCAGGGCTGATGCTGGACACCAGGGCGAACAGAATGAAGGGCAACAACGACTGCGACATGCTTCATGGCTCCGGAAATTCGAAGCACCATGCTCGCTGCCTGCAGGCGCTCAGTCTGGAAGGTTTGAGCAGCGCCTGCGGTAGTCGGCCGGGGTCAGCCGGTACGCCCGGCGGAACCAGCGCCCCAGGTGGCTCTGGTCGGCGAAGCCCAAGGCCACGGCCACTTCGGCAGGCGTCTGGCCCAGGGCGAGCAGGCGCCGCGCCCGGGCCAGGCGCAGCTGGATAAGGTAGGCATGCGGTGCAATGCCGAATGCGGCCTTGAATGCACGGGTAAGGCGAAAGCGGTCGATGCCGCAGGCCTGGGCCAGGTCTTCCAGGCCGATGTCGTGCTCCAGGTTGGCGTGCAGGTAATCGCGCGCGCGTTGTGCGGTCAGCGGCAGGCGTGGGTCGGGGTTGATGCGTCGGCGCCAGTGCATGTGGCGGGTCAGGCAGGCAAGCAGGTCGTCCATGGCCGTTTGCCGGACGATGCGCAAGTCCTGGTCGTGCACGGACTGGAAGGCGAGGGCGGTGGCCCGGGCGAGGTGTTCGTCGTGGCACAGGGTGTCGGCGAAGCTGGGCAGGCTGTCGCCCGGAGCGTGCTCGAACAGCGCCCGCAGCTGTTGGTCGAGCCACGCTGGCTCCAGGTACAGCGTGGAATAGGTGAAGCCTTCTTCGGTGGGTGCCAGGCCGTCGTGGATGTCGCCAGGCTCGAGCAAGAAAACTTGCCCCGGCGTGCTGCGGTGGCGCACCCGGCGGCAATTGAACTGCTGCACGCCCTGTTCGGTCACGCCGACCAGGAAGCTGTCGTGCCAGTGCGGGTCGTAGGCATGCCCGACAAAATGCGCACGGACCGACTCGATGCCGGTATCGGCGTCTTGCTTGAGGTCGATCCAGTTGCTCATGAACGTGTGCCGTTGGCGTAAATGGCTACCTTAGCGGAACCCCTCGGCTCAGTCTGGAACGATTGTGCAGCCGTTGGTCAGTGCCCGATCCCGCAGGGCCTCGAAGCGCTCGCGCAGCCACAGGTGCAATTGCGAAACCGCCGGTGTGAGCTGCTTGCGATGCGGGCACACCAAAGTGACCGGGGTAGCTTCGCCGAGCAGTTCGGGCAAGACGATTTCCAGTTCGCCGGCCGCAATGTTGGCGCTGACATCCAGCCACGACTTGTAGACGATGCCTTCGCCTTGAATGGCCAGGCGGCGGATGACGTCGGCATCGTCACTGACCAGCGGCCCGCGCACCTGCACGGTACGGTTGCCCAGCTGCCACTTGTCGTATACCCGGTTGTGCTGCATGTACAGCAGGCAGGCGTGTTGCTGCAGGGCGTCGGAGCTGAGCGGGCGGCCGTGGCGGGCCAGGTAGTCGGGCGAGGCGACCAGCACTCTGCGGTTCCAGTCGGCCAATGGCAGCGCGATGTAGTTGGCATCCTGGTTCAGGCCATAGCGGATGGCCACATCCACCGGGTCGCGGTTGAGGTCGGCAATCTGGTCGGACAGGAAGAAACGCAGTTGCAATGCCGGGTGCTCGCGGCGGAAGGCGCTGAGCCAGGGCAGCAGCATGTTGCGGCCCATATCGGAAGGTGCCGACACCTGCAGGGTGCCGCGCAAGGTATTGGGGTTGCCATGCAGGTCTTCATGGCCCTGGCGCAAGCTCTCCAGCACATTCAGCGCGGTGGGCAGGTAGCGCTCGCCCTCGGCGGTCAGGCGCAGGCTGCGAGTGGTGCGGGCGAACAGGCGTACATCCAGGTCGCGCTCCAGGCGTTTGATTGCTGCGGCCACCTGGCCCGGCAGCAAGCCTGCCTCATGGGCAGCGGCAGTGAAGCTGCCCAGCACGCTGCTGCGGGCAAACAGTTCGAGATCGGCGATGCGCAGCATTTTCACTCCATGGATGAAAGTGTTGCTGCATTGTGCCGGTTTTTCTTTTCTGCCGGAAAGATAAGATGCGCGGTAAATCCACTGTTCATTTCCGGAGTTGTTACATGGATACCGTCTCGCTGGCCAAGCGCCGTTACACCACCAAAGCCTACGATGCCTCGCGCCGTATTCCCCAGGCCACTGTCGATGCTCTGCTTGAACAGCTGCGCCACAGCCCGTCCTCGGTCAACTCCCAGCCTTGGCACTTCATCGTCGCCGACACGGCCGAAGGCAAGGCCCGGCTGGCAAAGAGCACCACCGAGGGTTTTGCCTACAACACGCCCAAGCTCCTCGATGCGTCCCACGTGATCGTGTTCTGCACCCGCACCGAGATGACCGAAGCGCACCTGAATGCTGTGCTTGATCAGGAGGCTGCCGATGGCCGTTTCCGTGACGAGCAAGCCCGCGCCGGGCAAAACCAGAGCCGCCGCCATTACGTCAACCTGCACCGCTTCGACCAGAAGGACGCGCAGCACTGGATGGAAAAGCAGACTTACCTGGCCTTGGGCACGGCGTTGCTGGGGGCAGCGGCACACGGTCTGGATGCAACGCCGATCGAAGGCTTCGACAGCAAGGCGCTCGATGCCGAGCTGGGCTTGCGTGAGCGCGGCTTCACAAGCGTGGTGATACTCAGCCTGGGTTATCGCAGTGAGTCGGACTTCAACGCCGGGCTGAACAAGTCACGGTTGCCGGCTTCGCAAGTGTTCACTTTCCTCTGAGATTACCGGGGCCGCTGGCGGCCCCGCATTCGAAAGGCAGCCCGTTCGCGGGTCAGTGAATTGCCACCGGGTTGATGTTCACCTGGGTCGAGCCCTTGTACAGCGGCTGGCCCAGCACGAACAGGAACTCGAACGCTTTGTCCCGCACCAGTGCACGGGTGTCGATCAGCTCCAGGTTGTAGATACCCCGTTTGGCCAGCATGAACTGGTTGACCGGGAACTCCTCGCCGCTCGGGTTCGGGTACACCTCGGAAGCCCAGGTATCGCCACCAAAGGCGACGATACCCTGGTCCGCCAGCCATTCGGCCGCCGGCAGGTCGATGCCCGGCTCGGTGGCGAGGAATTGCTGGTTGTCCTTGCCGATCAGCTCCAGCCAACCGGTATTGAACAGCACCACATCACCCTTGCGCAGGGTGATGCCTTCCTTCTTCAGGACCGCCTTGATGTCAGCGACGGTAAATGCGGTGCCGCCCGGGACGATGGCCTTGCCGTAGTGGGCCGTCATGTCCAGCACCACACCACGAGTAACCATTGGCGGTACTTTCTCCACGCCCAGCTTGGTCACGCCTTCGACGGTGACGAAGTCAGCCGCCTTGTTGCCGTTGTAGTAGACGTTGTCGATGCCGATATGGCCGATGCCGTTGAGCTGGGTGCCGACGCCGGTCCAGCCGTTGACCAGTTCATCGTTGAAGCTGAACTTGTTGCGGCCCAGGGTCTGGCCCGCCTGCTCGCCGGGCTGGATGTTGTAAAGGTGGAAGCTGCGGTGGCGGAATGCTGGCAAGTCCTTGCTCACTGGCACCGCCAGTGGGTAGGTCTTGCCGGTCTTGACCAGGCTGACAGCCTGCTTGACCACCTCTGGGGTGAGCAGGTTGGCGGCGCCGATTTCATCCTGTTTACCGTAGGGCGAGGTCTGCCAGTCGGCGGCCAGGGTGGCTTGGGCAGCAGACGCCAGGGCGGCGGCCAGCAGCAAGGGCTTGAAGCGTTTCATCGGTTACTCCTGAAAGCGATACGTTGTCAGGAGTGAATTCTGCGCAGGGCAGGCAAGGGGAAACAGCGCCCCGCAGGACAATCACTTTTGCCTGGCGGTCAATAACTGCCGTCGTGCAGCGCCAGGCTCTGGCGCAGCTGTTCGAGCATGGCCACGCGCAGCGCCTGCGGGGCCTGGATGCGGATCGACCCCGCTTGGGACAGCAGCCAGCCCATCAGCGCCCGGTTGTCCGCCACGGTCGCCACCAGCACGGCGCCGCCGCTCGCTTGCGGCGTCAGTTGCATGTCTGCTGACAGGGGTGATTGTTCCAGGCGGCGGGCCAGTGCGTCATCGACCCAGGCATGCAGCTCAACGTGGTCCGGAGGGGTAAGCACGTCGGGTTGCAGCTGCTGCGCTTCGCCCAGGCTCAGCCCCGGTTGCCAGTACCAGCCGTAAGGCATGCCTTTACTGTTGCATTGCAACGGGAACAGCGCGGCCAGCTCGACCAGATCGCGCTCGACAGTGCGTTTGCTGGTGGTATGGCCCACGGTCGTCAGGGCGGCCTGCAACTGGGTTGAGCTCATTCCCGGGTGGCGGCCAGGCAACAACTTGAGCAGCTGCCACTGTCGGGCGATGGTATGGCGGGTTGGGTGGCTGGGCAAAGGCTTCGTCCTTGAAGGCAGGCATCAAGCCTACCTGGATAGTGGCGTATAGCTATTGCGCAGCATACCCTGTCATAGAATGGGATCCAAGTTTTCCCCGAATGCCTCCCAGTCGAATTCAGATAGCGAGGCTGTCGACCACCCCGCCGTCGACCCGCAGGGCCGCGCCGGTGGTGGCGGAGGAGTAAGGGGAGGCGAGGTACACCACCAGGTGGGCAACCTCATCGACATCGGCGACGCGCTGGATGATCGAGCTTGGCCGCGCGGTTCGGACGAAGTTGTCTGCCTCTTCACGAATGCTGCGCCCGGAGGCCTGCGCTGCATCGGCCACCAGCGCGGTCACGCCATCGGTCAGGGTCGGGCCCGGCAGCACCGCGTTCACAGTAACCCCGGTGCCGGCCAGGCGCTTGGCCAGGCCATGGGAAACGGCCAGGTTGGCGGCCTTGGTAACGCCGTAATTGATCATGTCGGCAGGGATGGCGATGCCCGATTCCGAGGAAATGAACAGGATCCGCCCCCAGCCGCTCTCGACCATGCCTGGGGCGTAGTGGCGCGCCAGGCGCACACCGCTCAGCACGTTGGTTTCGTAGAAGCGCGCCCACTCGCTGTCGTCTACCTCGAAGAAGTCGACGTCGTCGTAGATGCCCAGGTTGTTGACCAGGATGTCGGCCCGTGGGTGGGCTGCGAACAAAGTTTCGGCACCGGCGGCGGTACCCAGGTCGGCGACCACGCCGTGTACCTGGCCACCGCCACCTTGCTTGCGCACTTCAGCCAGGGCGGCGTCCAGCGACTGCTGGGTGCGGCCGGCAATGACCACGTCGGCATTGGCGCGGGCCAGGCCACGGGCGATGGCCAGACCAATACCGCCGGTCGAGCCGCTGATGATGGCGGTGCGCCCGCCGAGGTCGATGTTCATGGGATGGCTCCTGTAAGTGAGTTGCAGTGATGCAAGCCATCCAAGTGAAGCACGTTCAGTCAGTAAAAGACGGACTTCCACTGGGTCGAGACCTGGTCCGGGGGCCTTTCGCCTGCTGACCCGCCTGCGTGAAGTTGGCGTGATCAAGCCCTGGGGCGTGGGCGGCAGCCGTGACGAGCTGATCGAGCACTGCCGTCTCTGAACAATACAGGGTTGTTTGTGTCCTATATATGGACCAAAATATGGTCCTGATTCGAGGGCGAAAAAATGCAGAACATCTTTGCTGACGTGACCGTAAGCGTGTCGGAACTGAAAAAGAACCCATCTGCTGTAATGACCGGAGCTGCGGGCATGCCCGTCGCAGTGCTTAACCATAATCGCGTGATGGGATACATGGTACCGGCCGAGCTGTATGAGGCCATGATGGAGCGCCTGGAAGATCTCGAATTGAGTGAATTGGCCAAGTCCAGGCTGGGGGAAAAAGGCGTACCGGTGTCTCTGGATGACCTATAAGCTCGAATTCCTGCCTTCAGCGCTAAAGGAGTGGGGCAAGCTGGGCCACACCGTGCGCGAACAGATCAAGAAAAAACTCGGCGAGCGTTTGCAATCCCCCAAGGTGCAGGCCGACGCGCTGCGCGACCTGCCGAACCACTACAAAATCAAGCTCAAGGCCTCCGGGTATCGCCTCGTCTATCGGGTCGAGGATGAGCGTATCGTTGTGGTGGTGGTATCGGTTGGCAAGCGCGAGCGCAGCGAGGTCTATCGCGCCGCTCAGAAGCGCTGAGCCCCATCACGTGTTCGCGTCAGCCAAAAGCTGCGCGCTGCCAATGCGCTTCGCTCACGATCGCGATATTCGCGCCGGCTTCCCTGATTTCCACTGCTTTCTTGATCTTCGTGCCATAACTGCTATGCAGCCATTGGTCATTGCCAATACTGCCAATGACCAAGTAGTGGATCTTCTTGCTGACCCCGGCGGCGACTGCCCCCCCACGTTCTATCACCAGTGCTTCGCAATCTTTGCGAGGCCCGTAAGCCATTGTCCCGGTAAACAGGAAAGTGCGGTCTCTCCATTCCAGTGTCGGTTCGGGACAATCAAGTGGCAATGTGGAGGGCGAAGAGAAGGGGTTGTCGCTGCAACGTGGCTTGCCGGTGAACTGTTGCAAAAGCTCCAGCAGTTCAGCTGACTCGGTGGCATCCAGCACATTGTCCTGAAGCATGTCACTCAGGCGACGGTATAATAAATTGATAACCGGATCTTCGAGATGAATGAGCTGCTGCTCCATCCATCCCCTGAGAAACTCAGCCTCTTGTTGATTGACTTGATTGTCAGCCGTCAGGCCGGCAGCGATGCCAATCAGTGCATCAACTGATCGCTGTGCGATTCGCGCTTCGTGGAAAAAGCGGCTGTTCTGAAACTCCTGGTAAAGATCGACCATTCCCTGCTCCTCGTTTCTATTCCGTTAGAATCACAGCGTCGGCATATTTTGCCTGGTCCGGTGTAAATGTGGTGATCATGCCCGTGTGATTACAGCTCAAGGTGATTTCTGATCGTACGTCGATGAGCAGATCTTCGCCACGAAGGCCCTGCCATTGGGCCAGGTATTTGAAAGACCCGAACTTCATGGGTTTTTTCAATGCGCGATCATGTCCGCCTTTCCAACCAAGAACAGGGAGTGCGCCATTGGCACAGTGTTGGGCAAGGTCAGGTTGAGCCAGGGCCCGTTCACGACCAATCTCCCAGCACCGAATCAAGCCCTCATCGGGACCTTTCCATGCTTCTTCCCAAGTGAGTGATTGGCGGATAGGTTGATGGTGTGGGCGTTGAATGACTCCTGCAGTGCTATCCATGTCTGAAATTGTCCGTAGTGTCCAGTTGGATCGATGCTACTAATTGGCCATTATTGTGTCTAGTGCTTGCCGATGTTCTGCCAGGTACCTATTTGTGGGGTAAGCCGGGATGGTTTTTTGTTAGCCTAGGCTTTGTTGCAACGCCTCGATAAACACCTCTTCCGCCCGGCTGAACCGCTGTTCCCTGTTCCACAACAGGTGAATATCCACATCGGCAATCCCTTCCTGCGGCGGCAGCTTCCACAGCAACCCCGCTTCGACATCCGGTGCCACCACATGCTCGGGCAGGCAACCGATGCCAAACCCGGCGATCACCAGCCGGCGTACTTCCTCAAGGCTTGGCGATGAGGCCACGATCCGCCCGGCAAACCCTTGCAGGTCACGGAAAATGGTCAGCGGCGACAACATGCCGCCGATCTGATCGCTGGTAAAACTGACGAAGTTCTCCCGTTGCAGGTCGCCTTCGGCCTGGCCGAACAGGGCATGGTGCTTGCCACAGAAAAACGCATAGCGCTGGCGCAGGAACAGCCGCTGTTCCAGCCGTGGCTGTGCACGCCGGGTGAGGCTAAGGCCCGCTGTGGCGGTTTTTTCCTGCAGGGCGGCGACGATGTCGGAGCTGCGCATCACGTCGATTTCCAGTTCCACTCGCGGGCGCTGGCGGTGGAAGTCGGCGAGGAAGTTGTCGAACCGCTCGCTGACGATGCGGCTGATCATCAGCAGGCGCACTTTGCCCACCACTTCGTCTGCCGGTTGCTCCAGCAAGCCGCCGATCTGCGACATTTGCCCATACACCTCGCCGGCCAGCTGGAACAGCTGTTCGCCCATTTCTGTCAGCACGAAGCGCGGCCCGCGGCGGGCAATGAGCTGGCGACCTAGCTGCTCTTCAAGGCGCTTGAGCGCCTGGCTTACCGCCGGTTGAGTGAGGTGCAGGCGGGCGGCGGCGCGGCTGATGGACAGCTCCTGGCCGATGACCCGGAAGGTGCGCAGCAGGTTCCAGTCGAGGCGGTCGTTGAGCAGGCGGTCAGACATGGCGGGGGCTCGATAATAAGCGTGGTTAATAGTTCGAATAATAAATAGAAAATTGACTAATCATAGCCCTGGGCCGATAAATCGCAGGCATCGGAGCCTATTGCATCGGTGTCGGCTTCTTCGCGGGCAAGCTCGCGAAGGAGCCAGCGCCAAGTCAACAGGCCAAGCGCCACGAGAGCGCCGCCGTGTCCCAGCAACTCCTGCCAGAACAACAAGCAAAGGAGCCCCCATGAAGCCCACCGCTTCCGCCCAGCCGCGCCGTGCCGCAGCCGCCGCGTTCATCGGTACCATGATCGAGTGGTACGACTTCTACATCTACGCCACCGCCGCCGCCCTGGTGTTCGGTGCCTTGTTCTTTCCCTCCGACGACAGCCTGTTCAGCACCATGGCCGCGTTCGGCACCTTCGCCGTGGGCTTCTTCGCCCGGCCGCTGGGTGGCATTGTCTTCGGCCACGTGGGTGACCGAATCGGCCGCAAGAAGTCGCTGGTCATCACCCTGCTGATGATGGGCATCGTTACCGTGTGCATCGGCCTTCTGCCGACTTACGCGCAGATCGGCGCCACCGCGCCGGTGCTGTTGATCCTGCTGCGCATCGTTCAGGGCATTGCCGTGGGCGGCGAGTGGGGCGGGGCGGTATTGATGGCGGGTGAGCATGCGCCCAAGGGCCGGCGCAATTTTTTCGCCTCGTTCGCCCAGCTGGGCAGCCCGGCTGGCCTGATCCTGTCGCTGCTGGCCTTTGGCGCGGTTACCCGCCTGCCTGAAGACGAGCTGATGAGCTGGGGCTGGCGCGTGCCGTTCCTGGCCAGCGCGTTGCTGCTGCTGGTGGGCCTGGCGATTCGTCTGGGGGTAAATGAGTCGCCCGAGTTCATCGCCAGCCGCGAGCAGGCGCAAAAGGCCCGGCGCAAGGAGCAGGCGCCTGTGTTTGAAGTGCTGCGCACCGCCTGGCGCCCGCTGTTGCTGTGCATCGGCGCCAACACCCTGGGCATCGCCGGGGTCTATTTCACCAACACTTTCATGATCAGCTACACCACCCAGCAGTTGCACCTGGAGCGCTCCTTGATCCTTGAATGCCTGTTTTTTGTGGCGATCATCCAGCTCTGTGTGCAGCCGCTGGCGGCGTGGCTGTCGGAAAAGGTTGGCGCGACGCGCTTCCTGGCGCTGGTCGCGCTGCTGGCGATGGCCTCGCCCTACCCGATGTTCGTGCTGGTCAGCTCGGGCCAGGGCCCGTTGATCGTGCTTGGCATCGCCCTGGCCGCCGCCTGCATGGCCTCCTTCTACGCGGTGATTGCCGGCTATGTCAGCGGCATGTTCGAAACCCGCGTGCGCTACACCGCCATTTCCCTGGCCTATCAGATCTGCGGCGCCATCGCCGGCGGCCTGACCCCGCTGATTGGCACCTGGCTGGCCCATACCTTTAGCGGCCAATGGTGGCCGATGGCAGCCTTCTACACCCTGATCGCCACTATTTCGCTGGTTTGCGTGCTCGCCTTGGCCCGCCAATACGCCCGTAGCCAGCGCCTGGAACTGGCCTGATCGAACCCCAATTATCCTGGAGTACCCGCATATGTTGAAAAGCAATGGCGAACGCCTGTGGGCGAGCCTGATGGCCATGGCCGAAGTCGGCGCCACCGCCCGCGGCGGCAACTGCCGCCTGGCCCTCAGCGACGAGGACAAAGCCGGCCGTGAACTGTTCAGCCACTGGTGCCGCGAAGCGGGCCTTAGCCTGTCGGTAGATGCCATCGGCAACCTGTTCGCCCGCCGTGCTGGCAGTGACCCGCATGCCGCCCCGGTCATGATGGGCAGCCATCTCGACACCCAGCCCGAAGGGGGCCGTTTCGATGGCGTCTATGGCGTGCTGGCCGGCCTGGAGGTGGTGCGCCGCCTCAACGACCTGGACATCCAGACCCGCAAGCCACTGGAAATTGCCGTATGGACCAACGAGGAGGGCGCGCGCTTCACCCCGGCCATGTTCGGCTCGGCGGTGTTCACCGGCAGCCTCGCGCTGGCCGAGGCGCTGGCCATTCGCGATGCCAATGGCGTCAGCGTCGCCGATGAACTGCACCGCACCGGGTACGCCGGCCAACGCCCGCTGGGCGGCGAGGTGGATGCCTATTTCGAGGCGCACATCGAGCAAGGTCCGATCCTTGAAGACAACGCCAAGGCCATTGGCGTGGTCAGTGGTGGCCAGGCCATCCGCTGGCTGGACGTGACAGTCGAAGGCATGGCGGCACACGCCGGCACCACACCGATGCCGCTGCGCAAGGATGCGCTGTACGGCACCGCGCGGATGATCCAGGCGGTCGAGCAACTGGCAGCGGACTTTGCCCCCCAAGGCCTGACCACCGTAGGTGAGCTCTCCATTGCCAAGTCCTCGCGCAACACCATTCCCGGCCTGCTGCAGTTCACGGTCGACCTGCGCCACCACCGCGACGACGCCATCGAAGCCATGGAGCGCGAGCTGACCCTGAAGCTGCAAGCCATCGCCAGCCAGCGCGGCCTGCAAGTGCGTATCGATCGGCACTGGGTCAGCCCGGCGACCCCGTTCGATGCCGACTGCGTGGCTGCCGTGCAGCAAGCGGTGGATGGCCTTGGGTATGCGCAGCAATCGATTGTCAGTGGGGCGGGTCACGATGCCATCCTGTTGGCGCGTTACTGTCCGACGGCGATGGTGTTCATCCCTTGCGTTGGCGGCTTGAGCCACAACGAGGCTGAGGACGTGCTGCCTGATGATGCCCGACAAGGCGCTGATGTACTGCTGAACGCTGTGCTGGCACGGGCGGGGTGTCTCAAACAGGGAGATGACTGATGTGTGCAGCTTTAGGGGCGGCAGCTGTGGTGTAGCTGCCGCCCCTGAACTGCGGTTTTCGAGTTTTTGGTAGGGGCAATGAGCAAATGTATTTGTGAATAAGTCCGCAACGCTAGAATTCGACTTGGGCTATCAACTTTGATTAAAAGTATACTTATTCTCGAGCATGAATGCTGGTGCACTCCATGTTGGACCTTTCACATATCCGCCGGCTTTTTGTTCAATCAAGCCGTCGCTCGTCATTTTTCTGGTCAGTTCGATGAGGGCCATGCAGTCACCTAGGTGAATCCAATTGTTCTGGGTATAAAGCCTGTCTATGTGCGGGTGGGAGATGCCATTACCTCTGGTGAGAAATAAAATCACATCCGTAGGGGATTCGTTTTTAACTACGTCGTGGATAGTGTTCATGGATTTTCCCGCTCAAGTTGGATTGCATCTGCTTCTAGAGCTTCCGTTGTATACAATAGCGTGGCATCTGATCCAAGCTGATAGTCTTCTAAAGTGGCCGCGTGAGTATTGTTCCAAGCCTCGCCACGATCAGTTGGTAAAATTTTATCAGCAATGCCAAGGGCGCGGAAGCGCTCAAGCTCCCTTATTTCATGTGTGAAAAATCGCTTGTCGATGTCGGTTGTTTGTAGGGTGCCCTGTAGGATTTTCTCAAGTCTATCGATCATGACTTTGTTTGCATCCGAAGGTAGAAAGCGACTAACGTGTAGTTTGACTAACTCGACGCCGTCTGCTGTGATCCGGGCCTCTCTCCAATCCAGTCGTTCGATTGCTCCCCCGGCTTTTTCCGGGTTATAGGGACGTCCGCTGTAAATCCCTATGGTTGTCGCGCCGGGATAGGGAGAATTGAAAACTACGTACAGTGGCGGTAGGCCAGACTCTGGCGGGAAGCAGTAGATGCAGTCTTTGTAATTTGGTGGCTCATGGGCAGGGAGTGGTGTCGCTTCTGTCCATGCTCGTCTGAGGTTAACACCTTCATAGGGATCAGAGGGTATCGGGATACTGGGGGTTGTAGTTGATGATCCACTTTCGGTGTGAATGGGAAAACTAAGCCTGATTGGGAAGTCACTCGATGGGATCGATGTGTAGCTGTTGCTTTCTTTGTCCATTATCAGAGGGCGTACGGGTACCTCTTTTTCCGCATGGGTAGCATTTGCTTTATCCGTAAGTGTATACGTGTCGAGATTGGCATGAATCCGGAACGGGGATTCGAAAGACCCATGTTTAAGCGCGATGTCTTGAATGTTGTCAGGTAGCTCAGGAATGAGTAGTTCAGCAGGCATGCTCAGGGCTGATTCATGGTACAAATCTGCGTTGCCTAGTTCTGCTGAATAAAAAAATATCCCAATACCCAGTCTGAAAACTGGGGTGGCAGTAAGGCCAAGTCTTTTGAGGGTCTGTATTCCGCCCAGGAGGGCGCTTTGCAGGCTTTCGGTTGTTGATAGTGGGGTTAGTGTTGAGCTCAGTTGAATTGTGGTGTTAAGGCTTAAGGTGATGGATTTGCTGCTGTCGTCTCTGGAATGGTTTTCTCGTAATGTTTTTATTGCTTCGGGATGGAACTCTTCGAATTCATTTCGGATTTTCTCAAGGCAGCGTCTTAGCACTATTTCAATTTGCGCGGCGGTAGCGGCACTCATTAAATAATACAGTTCTTCCTCAAGCCAATAGAAATTCTGTCCGTCTTCGACTAATTCGTTTGCAATGTTTTCAACATTCAGGGCTATGTCATCGATGCTTGTGGTGTAGAGGTGTGTTGCCATATATCTATTGAGCGAGTGAGGTGTTTTTTTGTTGATTTCATTATAAAGAAAGAGGAGGAATTTCTTTTTGGCATAGTCATGGTTTGTCAGGTTTGGGTGTAAATGTTTTATGCTTAAATAGTTTTTGGTTAAATACGTTTCCAGTCCAGGGGTGTCGGCTGGGCGGGTGGCCTCGATTTCCTTTATTAGATTCATTGCAATGCGTGCTGCGTTGATACGAAGCGCTTCTGTCGATAGCGAGGCTATGTTGGGCGGTACTATAGGCAGTGTGCATGGGCTCTCCCATGAAAGGATATTTTCGAAGTCATAGCTGAAAGGTTCGGCTGAGTATATTTTTTGCAGTTCAGCGCTCGTTAACGTTTTTCGAGAGGTCACGTCTATTTCCAGTGAGGCGGATTTGAGACGGGAAGTATTGGAGAGCTTGTAGTAGAGTCTGCAGATGGAATTGGTTCAGGGCTGCCGGGTGCGTTAGAGCCTGTAGCTACAAGGCGCAGGTACAGGAAAGTGACCGGGGCAAGAGCGGGTTTGAACTGTGTGGTCAACGAAATTAAGAAGAAGTGTTATGCCAGAGCGCCAAGTGCCAGGGATACTTAGGCTCTGTACGAAATCCCGAGAAACCAAATCGTCGCTCCTCTAGCGCTGAGATTTTGTAGAGTCACGCGCCATTAACGGAAAGGAATTCTGTGATGGTAAGGCGCTACGAACTCACGGACGAGGCCTGGGATGTGGTCTCCGATCTCTTCATCGAAACCCATGGCCGCGGCCGGCCCCGACTGAGCGACCGGCTGATGCTGATGGCGTGCTGTGGGTGCTCTGCTCAGGTGCTGCATGGCGAGATATGCCAGAGCGCTTCGGCCCATGGTCAACGGTGTATCAACGGTTTCGGGGCTGGCGAAACCAAGGGACTTTCGAGCAGATGCTCGAACGTCTGCACCTGCGACTGAATGAGCAGGGCTTGATCGATCTGCAAACCTGGATGATCGACTCAACCGCAGTACGCGCAACCCGAGCCTCATCTGGCGCCGGGAAAAAAGGGGGCCTGACGAGCCTGCCGATCATGCTCCAGGCCGCAGTCGCGGTGGCCTGACAACCAAAATCCACATGCTCTGCGACGCCAACGGAACACCGCTGCGCTTTCTCCTCTCCGGCGGTCAAGCCAGTGACATCAGCTACGCACAACCACTATTGGACAAGGTCAGCATTCCATCGAGCCAACGTGGCCGCCCGCGCAACCGCTGCAAATGGCTGCTCGCCGACAAGGGCTACGACGCCGAAGCGCTACGCCGCTACTGCGACCAATATCGAATGCAACCCGTCATCCCGCTGCGCTCGATGAAGCGCAAGCCCAAGCCTGGCTTACCAAGACTGTTTGACCGGCCAAAATACCGACAGCGCAACATCATCGAGCGCATGTTCGGCTGGCTGAAAGAGAACCGCCGGATAGTGACCCGCTTCGACAAGCTCGCGAAAAGTTATGCCGCCATGGTCTCACTGGCTTGCTCCATGCGGTGTTTGCGGTACAGAGCCTAGGGGCGAGAGGAGCAAGCATGAAGACGTCGTGGCGAACTACATCCCACCCCGGCGCACATGCTTGACGAACACCTTCTCCAGCAACTCCCACATCGCCGGGTCCGTACTGAACGCCACGTTGAAGCGCATCCACCCGGTCGCCTTGGCATCGACCATGAACAACTGACCAGGCCCAAGCATGATGCCTTTCTCCAGCGCATCATCCAGCAACGCAGCGCTGTCCGGAATCGCCGGGTGGCGGGTCCAGATGTACATGCCTTCATCCGATTCGGTGAACAGTTCGAAGCCCAATCGATGCAGATGCCGGCCAACTTCCTGATGCGCCTCGGCCAGCCGCTGGCGTAGGCGCTTGAGGTGCTTGCGCCAGCGGCCGTCGATGATCGCGGCGTACACCACACGCTCCATCACCTGCGAGGTGGTGAGGCCTGAGCGCATCTTCAGGTGCAGGAGTTTCTGCATCAGCTCGGGGTTGGCCAGCATGTAGCCGACCCGCACGTTGGGCGAGATGCTCTTGGAGTAGCTGCCCACGTACACCACCTGCTGCAGGTGGTCGAGGCTGGCCAGGCATGGCTGCGGCTCGGCGACCATGTCGGCATACAGGTTGTTCTCCACCAGGCGGAAGCCATGCTGGCTGGCCAGCTGCAGCAGGCGGTGCAGCTGCGGCAGCGGGGTGCGCGAACAGGTCGGGCTATGCAGGTGCGGCTGGGTGAAGAACGCCGTCGGGCGGTGGTGGGTGAGCAACTGCTCAAGCTTGTTCAGGTCGTAGCCGGCCGGGGTGCGTGGCACGCCGACCAGAGTCGCGCCCTGGGTGCGCAGGATGCTCATCAGGTTGGGATAGCCCGGGTCATCCACCAGCACCACATCGCCTGGGCGCACCAGCGTACGTGCGGCCAGGTCCAAGGCCTGGCTGGCGCCGTGGGTGAGCATCAGCTGCGCCGGGTTGGCGACGATGGAAAGCTCTTGCTGCAAATTCTGCGCAGTCAGCGTACGCAGCTCCATCAGGCCCATGGGGTCGCCGTAACCTGACAACTCCAGCGGGCTGCCGGCCACCTGGCGCAGCCCTCGACGCAGGCCGTCTTCGTACATCCAGTCGTTGGGCAGCCAGCCGCACCCCGGTTTGTAGGGCAACTGACGGATCTCGAAGATCTGTTGCAGGTACCACTCGGAGTTGAACATTGGTCGACTGGCGTCGGCCTCGGGAGTGTGCCGGTCCAGCAGTTCGCCCGCCGCACGGTTGACGAAGAATCCCGCATTGCCACGGCTCACCAGCAGCCCCTGGGCGACCAGGCGGTCGTAGGCCTCGACCACGGTGAAGGTACTCACCGAATAGCTTGCGGCAAAGGCGCGTATAGACGGCACCTTGGCGCCCGGCTTGAGCGTCTGGTTGTCGATCAACTCACGCAACCCGTCGATGATCTGGTTGACCAGCGGGGTGGAGGAGTCTGGATGTAATTCGAACATTCGGGGCCTTCAGGGTGCGTATCGCCTGGCGTTTTCAGGGTGTACTGCATGGGCGACCTGTACAGTGCAGTGCGAGATTCATGCCACTGTGCATGGCTCTCTGCGTCGGACATTTTTACATTAGGTGTCGGATATCGCCACACAAAGCATGTTCAGTTCGCTTCAGGCAGTCGTCCTGGGGCGCGTCAGCAGGCCGCCATGGAGGGCCTGCGTGTGTTCGCTCACACCATCCTGCCCGCATTAGCACTGATGTACAGGTGAAACCGCCAGCCATCGGGGTTTCACGGTTTTCCTTGGATAAAAAGAAGCACGGGGTACACAACTGATGGACGCAACATCCACAACCACCACCGCGAAAGGCGGGCACGAGAGCAAGCTCAGTGCCTCGCTGAAGTCGCGCCACCTGACGATGATGTCGATCGCCGGGGTTATTGGCGGCGCCTTGTTCGTCGGTTCCGGCAGCGTGATCCACAGCGCCGGCCCAGCCGCTGTCCTGGCCTACCTGGCGGGCGGCATCCTGGTGGTGCTGATCATGCGCATGCTGGGCGAAATGGCGACTTCCTCGCCAGACACCGGCTCGTTCTCCACCTACGCCGACCGCGCCATTGGCCGCTGGGCCGGTTTCACCATCGGCTGGCTGTACTGGTGGTACTGGGTCATCCTCATGGCCTGGGAAGCCTATGTGGCGGGCAAGATCCTGCATGGCTTCTTCCCCGACGTTAGCGTCAACGTGTTCGTGCTGGCCACGACCCTGTTGCTGATTACCGTCAACTTCTTCAACGTCAAGCATTACGGTGAGTTCGAGTTCTGGTTCGCCTTGATCAAGGTGATCGCGATCGTCTGCTTCCTGATCGTGTGTACCGCTGCCGTGATGAACGTGTGGCAGTTTGGTGAAGTGCGTGGCATCAGCCACCTCACCGCCGAAGGCTTCATGCCCAATGGCATCACCACCGTGATTGGTGCCTTGCTTGGGGTGATGTTCGCCTTCCTCGGCGCCGAAATTGTCACCATCGCCGCTTCTGAAGCCAAAGACCCGGCCGCGCAGATCGTCAAGGCCACCAACTCGGTGGTATGGCGTGTGTGCCTGTTCTACGTCGGTTCGATCTTCCTGATCGTCTGCCTGGTACCGTGGAACGACCCGCACCTGGGCGTTTCCGGCTATGGCGCCTACCGCCGTACCCTGGAACTGCTGGGCGTGCCGTATGCCGAGCTGCTGATGAACTTCGTGGTGCTGACTTCGGTGAGTAGTTGCCTGATCTCGGGCCACTACACCGCTTCGCGCATGCTGTTCTCCCTGGCCCAGCGTGGGGATGCGCCGTCGTTCTTCAAGATCACCCGCGCCGGCACTGGTGTACCGGTGTACGCGATCATGGGCTCGTGCGCTGTGGCCGTGGTATGCGCGCTGATCAACTTCAGCGAGACCCTGCGCCCGAAAGACGTGCTGGATACCCTGATGAACACCACGGGCATGATCGCCCTGCTGGTGTACCTGGTAATTGCCTTCTCGCAGCTGCGCATGCGCCGCAAGCTGATTGCCGAAGGCAAGGAAGTACGCCTGAAGATGTGGCTGTTCCCGTGGCTGACCTACCTGGTGATCGCGTTCATCGTGGCCGCCCTGGTAACCATGGCCTTCATGCCTGACTACCAGATCCTGGTGATTTCCACCGGTATCGCGGCGGCAGTCGTGGTGGCAATGGGTGTGGTGCACCAGATCCGTTCTGGTAACAGCAAGCAGCACTAAGCGTCACTCGTGTCTGGAAACGGCCGGCTCCCTCTGGGACCCGGCCGTTTCGCGTTGTTGGGCCTGGGGTTTTTCTGCGGGCATGTGGAAGCGCTGGTTCATCCACGGCGAGCCGAGCAGGGCGGCGGTGGCAATCAGGGCGAGGATGGCGAGGGCGATGTAGGTCTTCATGGGCATGCGCATACATGGACTGACTTCAAGATAGATGGTCAGTTCCGGCCTCATCGCCGGCAAGCCAGCTCCCACAGGGTCACCATAACGGCTGGGTACAGTGATCTTCTGTGGGAGCTGGCTTGCCGGCGATGAGGCCATAGCAGACAAACACAGGTCTGCGCCCCTACAATGCGAAGCATTATCACTTGGCGCCGGCCCTCCATGTCTAATACACCGCCCAACCAGGAACTGCTTGACGCGCTGGCGTTGCACTATGACGACCTGGTTCGCTACATCCGCCAGCGCTTTCGCGACCGCCATTTTGCCCGCGACCTGGTTCACGACGTCTATCTGCAGATTCTCGACAAGCCACCCCGCCAGCGCATTTCGCTGCCGCTGGCATTTCTGCGCAAGGTCACCTTCAACCGGGCCATCGACCGGGTGCGTGCCGAATCGCTGCGTGCCGATTATCTGGCCACCGCCAGCCATGATGAACAGGCCCTGGACAGCTGGGACGGTGCGCGCGAACTGGATTTCGAGCAACAGCTGCATGCCCTGCTGGCGATTATCGAGGCCCTGCCGGCACGTCAGCGCCAGGTGTTCCTGCTGCACCGCATTCATGGCATGGCTCAGCGTGACATCGCCGCCGAGCTGGAGATCTCGGTCAACATGGTCACCCAGCACTTCAACCGGGCGTTGCGTACCATCGCCAGTCGCTGGGAACCGGCCCGGCGCCTGCATGGCGAGGGGCGGGCATGAGCCAGGGCAAGCGTGAAAGCAAACCCCAGGCTGACCCGTTGGAGGCGTTCAGCGAAGCCCTGCGTGAGCGGGTGGCGTCCCGCGAGGCGTTGCTCGCTGAAGGCAAAGCCATGACCGCACGCCGGCGCAAGGCCGGCAAGGCGGCCAAGGCCAGCCTGCTGTCGTTGCTGCTGGCGGGCAGCCTGTGGTGGCTGGACCCTGCCTGGCATACCGAGCAGGTTCTGATGGCCGTGGGTACGCCGCGCGAACTGGTGCTGGCGGACGGCAGCCAGGTGGTGCTGGATTCCGGTAGCCGTCTGCAGATTGAACGGCGCTTGCGCAGCCGGCAACTGGAGCTGCTCGAAGGGCAGGCGCGGTTTACCGTAGTGCATGCCGATGCGCCGTTCATTGTGCGCAGCCAAGGCGTGCGGGTGCGTGATATCGGTACGGTGTTCGATGTGCGCAGCGATGTGCGTGGCGTGCGGGTAGGGGTGCTGGAAGGCGCGGTAGAGGTCGGCATTGAGCGCGGCGTCGTGCAGCCACTGCGGGCTGGGCAGCAAGTGCTGGTGGCCGCAGGTGAACTGGGGGCGGTGCAGGCCGTGCCGTCGAGCGCGATGGCTGCTTGGGGCAGTTCGATGTTGCGCTTTGACGGCACACCCTTGCGCGATGCAATTGTGGATTTACAGCGCTACAGCGAACTGCCGCTGCGGCTGGCGGATGAACGCACCGGCGGTTTGCGCTTGTCGGGTGAGTTCGACAGCCGACAAGTGCGGGCGTTGCTGGAGCAGTTACCGGCGGTGTTGCCAGTGGCGGTGGTGCGCGCGGCGGATGGCGGCCTTGTCATTGGCCGGGTTGATTGATCCCCCTGTTCTGGCCCTTTCGCGGGCATGCCCGCGAAAGGACCAGAACAGGCAACCGATAATTATTTTCATTGGCACATCAACATTCGCTCATGGCCAACCGCCATCCCCATGAAGTCATTTGAATCGTTCATATGGGGAACACATGGGTAACCACCTTTCACCGCTGACGCTGCTGGCTGCCAGCCTGCTGACCTGCGCCACCGTCCAGGCGCAGGATGCCACCTTCAGCCTGGACATCCCGGCCCAACGCCTGGACCGCTCGCTAAACGCCCTGGCCCAGCAGACCGACACCCGCATCCTGTTTTCCACCGATGCTGCCGAGGGCCGTCAGGCGGCCGCCGTGCAAGGGCGCATGAGCGTCGCCCAGGCCTTGCAGCAGCTGCTTGCCGGCTCGGGCCTGCAGTTGCAGCGGGCAGGTGAGGGTTACCTGATAGGTGCGCCGGCCAGTGGCCCGGCGCTGGAACTGGGCGCTATCAACATCGACAGCCAGCGTTACGGCAACAGCACCGACGGCACCGGTGCCTACACCTTGGGCACTACACGCGCCGGTACAGGCCTTGACCTGTCGCCGCGCGAAACGCCGCAGTCGATCAGCGTGGTCACCCGCCAGCGCATGGACGACCAGGGCCTGAACGACCTCACCGAAGTGTTGCAGCAAACCCCGGGCCTGTCGGTCCAAAGCCTTGGCAGTGAGCGGTTCAACATCTACTCGCGTGGCTATTCGGTAGACAACTACCAGTTCGACGGCATCCCCACCACCCTCGATATCGTCAGCCAGGTGTCGGCGCAAAGCCTGGCCGACATGGCCATCTACGACCATGTGGAGGTGCTGCGCGGTGCCACCGGCCTGCTTACCGGCGCAGGTGACCCTTCTGCCACTATCAATCTGGTGCGCAAGCGGCCCACCGCCGAGTTCAAGGGGCATGTCAGCGCTGGGCTGGGGTCGTGGAACAAGTACCGCACCGAGGTCGACCTGTCCGGGCCGTTGATCCCCACCGGCAATGTGCGTGGGCGCATGGTTGCCGCCTACCAGCAGAACGACAGCTTCGTCGACCATTACCACCAGGAAAAGCAGGTGTTCTACGGCATCCTGGAGGCCGACCTGAGCGACACCACTTTGCTCACCGTGGGCGCTGACTATCAGCGCAACCGGCCAGAGGGCTCGTCCTCTGTGGCCTTCCCGCTGTTCTACAGCAATGGTGAGCAAACTGATTTTTCCCGCTCCACCAACAGCGCCGCGCGCTGGAGCAGCAACCCCCAGGACGCGCTGAACACTTTTGCCAGCCTCGAGCAGAAACTGGGGCACGACTGGAGCCTGCGGCTGGCAGTGAACCAGATGTACATCAACCGCGACGACTACAGCCTGGCCACCGCCAGCTGGGGCTTCCCCGACAAGCAGACCGGCGAGGGCGTGCGCCTGTACGGCGGTGCCGGCAGCACCTGGCAGAAGCAGGTTGGCGTGGATGCCCAGCTCAAGGGGCCATTCGAGGCATTCGGCCGCCAGCATGACCTGGTGCTGGGCTACAACTTCTCCCGCTACCAGAACCACCACGACCCGCTGCGCGGCACCGCGATCGAAGGCACCCGGGTCAACTTCTACGACTGGGACAACTACACCACCAAGCCTGACACCGGTAATGGCAAGCTGTACGACGGCGACACCAGCATCTACCAGAGCGGTACCTACCTGGCCACGCGCCTGCGGCCCACCGACCACCTGTCGCTGATCCTGGGCGCCCGGGTCAGTAACTACCGCTACCGCTACGACCTCAGCACGCAGCCGAACAAGATCCCGGGTAACCGTGAAAGCGGCGTGGTCACGCCCTATGCCGGTGTGGTCTACGCGTTGAACGACATTCACTCGGTCTATGCCAGCTACACCAGTATCTTCAAGCCGCAGACGGTACGTGATGCCAGCGGCGCAACGCTGGCGCCGCGCGAGGGCGACAACTACGAAGTCGGCCTGAAAAGCGAGTATTTTGACGGGCGCTTGCAAACCAGCGTCGCTGCGTTCGAGATCAAGCAGGACAACCTTGCCGTGGTCGACCCAGGCCGAGTTGTGCCAGGTACCACCACGGCGGCCTATGAAGCGATTTCCGGTGCCACCACGCGTGGCTTCGAAGTGGAAGCCAGCGGTGAGTTGCAGCCGGGCTGGAACCTCACCGCCAGCTACAACCACAGCATCATCAAGGATGCCGACGGCGAGCGCATCAACACCGTGTTTCCGGCCAACATGGTCAAGCTGTGGACCACGTACCGCCTGCCGGGCGAGCTGGACCGCCTGACCGTGGGTGGCGGCATGAACTGGCAGAGCGGCACGCACTTCACCGCCGCGCCTGCCGAACTGGGTACGGTCAAGGCCAAGCAAGGGCAGTTCGCCGTGTTCAACCTCATGGGCCGCTTCCAGATCACCGACCAGCTTTCCACCACGCTGAACGTCAACAACCTGTTCGACAAGAAGTACCTCAGTGCGCTGGATACCACGTTCTACAGTGGCTATTACGGCGAGCCACGCAACCTCATGCTAACCACCCGCTGGGACTTCTGAAAACGGGTCAAGGCCTCATCGCCGGCAAGCCAGCTCCCACAAGGGCATCATCGCCTTCAAGTGTTGCACTGTCCCTGTGGGAGCTGGCTTGCCGGCGATAGGGCCCTCACAGTCGACAGATGGCATATGCTAGGCACATTGCCCGCCCAAAAGGAGCCCCACATGGCTTGGTCCGCCAACCAGTATTCCCTGTTCGAAGACGAACGCACCCGTGCCGTACGCGACCTGCTCGCCGCCATTCCGTCACGCCCGGTGCGCCATGCCACCGACCTGGGCTGCGGCCCGGGCAATTCCACCGAGGTGTTGCTGCAACGCTACCCCGATGCCCAGGTGACCGCGCTGGACAGCGACCCGGACATGATTGACAAGGCCCGCGAGCGCAAACGGCTGTGCATCCCACGGGTACGTACGGTCATCGCCGACATTGCCGGCTGGTCTTCCCCCGAGCCGCAGGACCTGATCCTGGCCAATGCCTCGCTGCAATGGGTACCTGACCACGCCTCGCTGTACCCGCACCTGGTACGCCAGTTGAGTGAAGGCGCCAGCCTGGCCGTGCAGACCCCCGACAACCTTGACGAACCGGCCCATCGGCAGTTGCGCGAGATTGCCAGCCAAGGCCCCTTGGCGGCGAAATTCGCCGATTTCCAGTTGCCGCCACGGCACGGTGCGGCGTTCTACTACGACTTGCTCAGCCCGCTGTGTGCGCGGGTGGATGTGTGGCGCACCACCTATCACCACCCTTTGGTGGGCGGTGCCGAAGCGGTGGTGGAGTGGTTCAAGGGTTCGGCGTTGCGGCCTTACCTGGCCAGGCTTGATGAGCAGGAGCAGGCTGACTTCCTGCAGATGTACTTGCAGGCCATGCAGCGCGACTACCCGCCGGCTACCGATGGCAAGGTGCTGCTGCCGTTCCCCCGGTTGTTCGTGGTCGCTACCCGCTAGGGCGGTGCCAGCGCCAGGCCACATAGCTGTAGATGCCCAGGTTGAGCAGCAGCACGATGCTGCCCAACAGCAATTGAGTGTGCGGTGTCAGCCCGGCGGGGTAGATCAGTGGCCAGATGTAGTGTTCGACAAAGCCGGCCTGGTAGCCTGCGTCACCTGCGGCGCTGCGCATGCGGTTTTCCCAGGTGGTGAGCGGGCAGCCCAGGTGCAGGTATTCCACCGCCAGGCCCCAGGCCAGGACCGGCAGGTGGATGAACAGGGCAGGGCGCCACTTGAGCACCAGCAGGCCGCCGAACAGCACCAGCAGGATGAAGGCCAGGTGCAGCAGGACCAGGGTGTCGGCGGCCAGGCGGTAGAGCATGGTGGTTGTTTCGTGGGTTGAGGTTATCCCAGCATAGCTGCATGGCTTGTACTGGCCTCTTCGCTACAGGTTATCGCATTCCTCTGTAGGAGCAGCCTTGTGCTGCGAAAGGGCCGGTACAGGCTTACAACCCTTCTTCAACCACCTGCAAAAAGGTCGCCACGACACGCCGCGTACGCTGCTCGCTCAGGCACACCAGCGTCTCGGTCAAATGCCGCTGGCAATCCACAATCGGTAACGCACACACCCGCGCATCGGCGCCAAACTCCGCCGCCGATACCACCCCCACGCCAATCCCTACCACCACCGCCTCACGCGCCGCTTCCCGGCCCTCCACCTGTATCGCCGGGCGAATCCGCAAACCCGCGCGTTGCATCTCTTCTTCCAGCGTCTGTCGCGTCACCGAACCGGGCTCGCGCAGCACCAGTGGCATGTCATCAAGGTCTGCCAGGCTGATCGAGCCACGGCTGGCCCACGGGTGGTGGTGCGAAACAAACGCCACCATCGGGTCGCGGCGCAGCGGCAGGCAATGCAGGCGCTCATCGTCGACATCCCGGCCGAGCAAGGCCAGGTCGGCCTGATAGCTGAACAGCCGCGCAAGTGACTCGTCGGTATTGCCCGTTTCGATCTTCACCTGGATGCCCGGGTAGCGCTGGCAAAAGCGGGCGATCTGCGGCAGCACGTGCACCGGGGCATCCACGGCCAGCACCAGGCTGCCGGTGTGCAGCGCGCGCGAATCGTGCAGCAGCTCCTGGGCCTCGGCCTCGCAGGCGAACAGCCGCTGGCTGATGCCCAGCAGTCGCTCGCCAAGGTCGGTGAGCTGCACCGAACGCTTGTTGCGGTGGAACAGCAATACGCCGAAGCGCTCCTCCAGTTTGCGCACCTGGTCCGACACCGCTGGCTGGGTCAGGAACAGCTTTTGCGCAGCGCGGGTAAAGCTGCCGTGCACGGCCACCGCATGGAAGGCCTTGAGTTGTGCGTGGGAAACCGACATGGCTGACCTCAGTAACAAGCTTGGCTTATGTGTGTAATACGATAAATCGATTTTATTTATCTTAGCGCAACTGTTTCCATAGATGTCAGCCCGATGCTGGCACCACGAATGCCGCCTGGGCCATGGTACCCACACGGTGCCATCTGACCCGATGACAGCCTCGTCATCGCTGTGCGTAACACAAGAACAAGACAGGCGTTTCTTCACATTCTGCCGGCACACTTGAGCAAGAGGTCAGACTCACATGAATCAATCCCTAGCCGCGTTCAAACGCTGGCGCATCCAGATTTTCGCCATCACCTGGCTGGCCTACGCCGCCTTCTATTTCACCCGCAAAGCCTTCTCGGTAGCCAAGCTCGGCATCGCTGAAGACCCAAGCTTCATGCTCGACAAGGCCGCAATGGCCAACCTCGACGCCATCTACCTGGCCGCCTACGCCGTGGGCCAGTTCACCTGGGGCATGCTAGCCGACCGCTTCGGCCCGCGGGTGGTGGTGCTTGGCGGGCTGCTGATTTCTGCAGTGGCGGCGGTGGTGATGGGCAGTTACGCCACCTTCCCGATCTTTGCCACCTGCATGCTGGTGCAGGGCCTCGCGCAGTCCACCGGCTGGGCCGGGTTGTGCAAGAACATCGGCAGCTTTTTCCCAGCCTCTCAGCGCGGGCGGGTGCTGGGCCTGTGGAGTTCCTGCTATGCCTTCGGTGGCCTTGTAGCCTCACCGTTCGCAGGTTGGTGGGCCTATACCCTGGTGGGCACCTGGCACGCAGCGTTCTTCTCCAGTGCCGCCGTGGTGGCGCTGGTGGCCGTGCTGTTTTTCTTCCTGCAGCGCAACAAGCCTGAAGACGTCGGCCTGCCGGCAGTAGAGCCCGAGCCGCAGAGCATGGCGCCGGGCGGCAACCTGTGCAGCGTGTGGGCACCCCTGAGGGAGATCCTGCGCAACCGCACGGTGCTGACCCTGGGGCTTGCGTACTTCCTGTTGAAGCCGGCGCGCTACGCCATCCTGCTGTGGGGACCGGTGATCGTCTTCGAGCAGATGCCTTCTGTGGGCAAGGTTGGCGCAGCGATCATCCCGACTGCCTTCGAGCTGGCCGGGCTGCTCGGCCCGATCCTCATCGGCCTGGCCTCCGACAAGCTGTTCGGCGCCCGGCGCATGCCGGCCTGTGTCATCAGCCTGGTGCTGCTGACCGTGACGCTGGCCGGGTTCATGGCGGCCATGCACACCGGCAACGTGTTGCTGGTGGTGGCATTGCTGTTTGTCATGGGTCTGACCCTGTACGGGCCCGACTCAATGATCAGCGGCGCTGCGGCCATCGACTTCGGCACGGCCAAGGCCGGTGCCACCGCCGCCGGGTTCGTCAATGGCTGCGGCTCGGTGGGGGCGGTGCTGGGCGGTCTGCTACCGGGCTACTTCGATGGCGTCACGGTGTTCATCGTGTTCGCCGGCTGCGCGCTGTTCTCGGCGCTGGTACTGCTGCCGCACTGGAACAGCCGCCCGGCCAGTGATGCACAAAGCACCGACGTGGCACCGAATACCAGCATGGCAATCAAGCCACTGCGTACCTGAAAGGAAAGCAAGCGAATGAGACCCTTCTGGCTGCAACAGGCCCTGGATTCGGCGCAAGAAGCGGTGTGCCCGCCGCTGCAGGGCGATACCGGTTGCGATGTGTGCATTGTCGGTGGTGGCTACACCGGCCTGTGGACGGCGCTGATGCTCAAGGAGGCGGTACCGGCCCTGGATGTGGTGCTGATCGAGGCCGACATCTGTGGCGCCGGTGCCAGTGGCCGCAATGGTGGCTGCGCGTTGTCCTGGTCGGCCAAGTACTTCACCCTCGAGCGCCTGTTCGGCATGGCCGAGGCGGTGCGCCTGGTGCGCGAGTCAGAGCGCAGCATCGGGGACATCGGCGCGTTCTGCGCGGCCAATGGCATCGACTGCGACTATCGGCTGGACGGCACGTTGTATACCGCCACCAACACGGCCCAGGTCGGCGCCACCGATGCGGTCATCGCCGCGCTGGAGCACAAGGGGATCAACTCTTTCCACCGCCTGCCGCTGGAGCAGGTGCAGCGTCTGGCGGGTTCGGCGCGGCACCTGGAGGGCTGGTTCTCGCCGGCTGCCGCCACGGTGCAGCCGGGCAAGCTGGTGCGCGGCCTGCGCCGGGTGGCCTTGCAGCGCGGCGTGCGCATTCATGAAGGCACAGCCATGACCGGCCTGGAGCACGGTGCCCCGGTGCAGGTACGCACCGCTCATGGCACAGTGCGCGCCGACCGCGTGGTGCTGGGCCTCAATGCCTGGATGGCGCGTGCCTTCCCGCAGTTCGAGCGCAGCGTGGCGATCGTTTCCAGCGATATGGTGATTACCGAGCCGTGCCCCGAACTGCTAAGCCAGATCGGTCTGGACAGCGGCATCAGCGTGCTCGACTCGCGTATTTTCGTGCATTACTACCACAACACCTCTGATGGCCGGCTGATGCTTGGCAAGGGCGGCAACACGTTTGCCTATGGCGGGCGCATGCTGCCGGTATTCGACCAGCCGTCGCCGTACCGGCCATTGCTGGGCGAAACCCTTGGCGAGTTTTTCCCGGCCTTGGCCGAGGTGCCGCTGGCGGCCAGCTGGAACGGGCCGTCGGACCGCTCGGTAACCGGTTTGCCGTTCTTTGGCCGGTTGGACGGGCAGGGCAACGTGTTCTACGGCTTTGGTTACTCCGGTAGCGGCGTTGGCCCGTGTCATATGGGCGGGCAGATTCTTTCGTCGCTGGCGCTGGGGCTGGATAACCCGTGGACCCGTTCGCCGCTGGTCAAGGGGCCGCTGGGGCTGTTCCCGCCCGAACCGATCCGCTACCTGGGCTCGCTGATGGTGCGCAATGCCATCCGGCGCAAGGAGCGCGCCGAGGATCACGGCTTGCGGCCGCGTCGGCTGGATGTGCGCCTGGCGCGGTTTGCGGCGGCGGCGGGCAAAGCCGATAAAGGCTGATGAGATTTCTTGTCGATCCCATGCCTGAGGGCGTATAAAATGCACCCACTTTTGGCCGGTCGCTTCCTGAACCGGCCGCTGAAACAAGAGAGTCGACATGGGCGCACAGTGGAAAGCCAAACATAGAGAAACAGCGGCCAATGCCAAAGGCAAGGTCATGGGCAAGCTGTCCAAGGAAATCCAGATCGCTGCCAAATCGGGCGCCGATCCCGACATGAACCCACGCCTGCGCCTGGCCATCGTGCAAGCCAAGAAGGCTTCGATGACCCGCGAAACGCTGGAACGGGCGATTCGCAAGGGCGCTGGTCTGGACGGTGATACCGTGCAGTACTCGGCAGTCAGCTACGAAGGTTTCGCGCCGCACCAGGTACCGTTGATCGTCGAGTGCCTCACCGACAACGTCAACCGCACTGTCGCGCAAATCCGCGTGCTGTTCCGCAAGGGCCAGCTGGGCGCCAGCGGCTCGGTGGCCTGGGACTTCAACCACGTCGGCCTGATCGAAGCTACCCCGGAAGGGGACGCCGACCCGGAAATGGCCGCCATCGAAGCCGGCGCCCAGGACTTCGAAGAAGGTGAAGAAGAGGGCTCCACCCTGTTCATCACCGACACCACTGACCTGGATGCCGTGCAAAAGGCATTGCCGGAGCATGGCTTTACCGTGACCTCGGCGAAGATCGGCTACACCCCGAAGAACCCGGTGAGCGCAGCCAGCCTGAGTGCTGAAGCACTGGCTGAGGTTGAAGCGTTCCTCGAAGCGATCGACGAGAACGATGACGTGCAGAACGTCTATGTTGGTCTCACCGCCTGACCTGCTGATCCGGGGCCGCTTTGCGGCCCAATCGCCGGCAAGCCAGCTCCCACAGGGTCCCCACAACCTTCAAGGCTTGTGATGAACCTGTGGGAGCTGGCTTGCCGGCGATTGGGCCGGTCGATTCACTGGAAGGGAGCCTGCATGAACCCCACCTTCGCCTCCCTCAGCCTCGCCCATCTGCGCACCCTCGACCACCTGCTGCAGCTGAAAAACCTCAGCCACGCCGCCGAGCGCCTGGGCGTCAGCCAATCGGCCCTGAGCCGCCAGCTGGCCCACCTGCGCGAGGCCTTCGATGATCCGCTGCTGGTGCGCCAAGGCCGCGGTTATGTATTGAGCGAATACGCCGAAGCCCTGGTCGAACCGCTGCGCCAGGTGCTCGAAGAACTGCACGCCCTGCGCCAACCCGCGGTGTTCGACCCGGCCCGCTGCGAGCGGCGCTTCTGCCTGGCCGCCTCGGACTACGTGGCCGAGCACATGCTGCCGCTGCTGGTGGCCGCGCTGGAACACGAAGCGCCAGGTGTATCGCTGGAGTACCGTACCTGGCAGGCCGGCCAGTATGCGTTGTTGGCCAGCGGCGAAATCGACCTGGCAACCACCTTGTTCGACGAGTCGCCCCCCAACCTTCACGGGCGCTTGCTGGGCGAAGACCGTGCGGTGTGCCTGATGCGCCACGACCACCCGCTGGCCGCGCACACCGCGCTCAGCCAGGCCGATTACCTGGCGCACAAGCATGTGCGCATTTCCGGCGGTGGCGACAAGGACAGTTTCATCGACCGCCACCTGCGCGCCCAGGGCCTGCAGCGGCGGGTCAGCCTTGAGGTGCCGTTTTTTTCTGCCACCGTAAAGGTCATTGCCAACAGCCAGGCCGTGGCCACCGTGCCCGAGCATATCGCCCGGCAACTGTGCCGCTTGCATGATCTGGCCTGGCGGCCGTTGGGCTTTATCGACCACAGCCAGCGCTACTGGGTGGTGTGGCACCAGCGGCTGCAGGCTTCGGCCGAGCATCGCTGGTTGCGCAACCGGGTGTTCGAGCTGTGGCGTCAGTCGCAGTTCGGCGTGCAGGGTGGGCATGCGGGTTTGCCATAGCAGGTATGCGCAAGGCGGGGTTATTCGCCGGCGGACAGGCGCCTAGACTGGGGGCATTGTGTTGCCTGTTCCGGCCTCTTCGCGGGTAAACCCGCTCCCACAGGTACTGCACCGTTCTCGAACTTGGTGCAGTACCTGTGGGAGCGGGTTTACCCGCGAAGAGGCCAGTACAGGCAGTGGATTACCCTCAGGAGAGCCCCCACGTGACCCCCGAACAATTTCGCCAGTACGGCCACCAACTGATCGACCTGATCGCCGACTACCGCCAGACCGTCGGCGAGCGCCCGGTCATGGCCCAGGTCGAGCCCGGCTACCTCAAGGCCGCCTTGCCAGGCACCGCTCCCCAGCAAGGTGAACCCTTCGAAGCCATCCTGGACGACGTCAACCAACTGGTCATGCCCGGCCTGTCCCATTGGCAGCATCCGGACTTCTACGGCTACTTCCCCTCCAACGGTACGCTGTCCTCGGTCCTTGGCGACTTCCTCAGCACCGGCCTGGGTGTGCTGGGCCTGTCGTGGCAGTCCAGCCCGGCCCTGAGCGAACTGGAAGAAACCACCCTCGACTGGCTGCGCCAGTTGCTCGGCCTGTCGGGCCAATGGAGTGGGGTGATCCAGGACACGGCCTCTACCAGTACCCTGGTGGCGCTGATCAGCGCCCGTGAGCGTGCCAGCGACTACGCACTGGTGCGCGGTGGCTTGCAAGCCCAGGCCAAACCCCTGATCGTCTACGTCAGCGCCCACGCCCACAGCTCGGTGGACAAGGCCGCGTTGCTGGCCGGTTTTGGTCGCGACAACATCCGCCTGATCCCCACCGACGAACACTACGCCCTGCGCCCGCAGGCGTTGCAGGCAGCCATCGAGCAGGACCTGGCAGCGGGCAACCAGCCATGCGCCGTGGTGGCCACCACCGGCACCACGACCACCACTGCGCTGGACCCGCTGCGCCCGATCGGCGAGATCGCCCAGGCCCATGGCCTGTGGCTGCATGTGGATTCGGCCATGGCCGGTTCGGCGATGATCCTGCCCGAGTGCCGCTGGATGTGGGACGGCATCGAGCTGGCCGATTCGGTAGTGGTCAATGCACACAAGTGGTTGGGTGTGGCCTTCGACTGCTCCATCTACTACGTGCGTGATCCGCAGCACCTGATCCGGGTGATGAGCACCAACCCAAGTTATCTGCAATCGGCGGTGGATGGCGAGGTGAAAAACCTGCGTGACTGGGGCATCCCGCTGGGCCGTCGATTCCGCGCGTTGAAGCTGTGGTTCATGTTGCGCAGCGAGGGTGTTGAAGCATTGCAGGCGCGGTTGCGGCGCGACCTGGACAATGCCCGGTGGCTGGCGGAACAGGTCGTGGCGGCGGCGCAGTGGGAGGTGTTGGCACCGGTGCAACTGCAGACCTTGTGCATTCGCCATCGGCCGGCGGGGCTGGAAGGGGAGGCGCTGGATGCGCATACCAAGGGATGGGCCGAGCGGCTGAATGCGTCCGGGGATGCGTATGTGACGCCAGCGACGCTGGACGGGCGGTGGATGGTACGGGTGTCGGTTGGTGCGCTGCCGACTGAGCGGGAGCATGTCGAGAAGCTTTGGCAGAGGCTGCAGGAAGTGGTTGCAGGCTGAATTTGCCGGGGCCGCTTTGCGGCCCATTCGCGGCACAAGGCCGCTCCTACAGGGGAACGCGTAAGCCTGGGCTGATGCGATCCACCTGTGGGAGCGGCCTTGTGCCGCGAAAGGGCTGCAAAGCAGCCCCCTGCAATCTATCAGTGGCTCACGGCCTGAAAGCTACCTTTACGGCTAGCTTCATACGCTGCCTTTTCCATCGGCTTGGCATCCGGGTTACCCAGGTCTTCCATCGCCAGGCGGTGGGTTTCCGGGGCGATGTAGGCTGCCAGGGCGCACACGCAAGTGATGAAGAACGCCAGGCTACCGACCACCAGCGGGATGTTGTCCGAGCCAGGCGGGGCAACCAGGGCGAACAGCGCTGGCAGCATGGCGGTCAGCATGGTGCCGATGTTTTGCGCGATGGCCATGGCCGAAACACGGTAGCGGGTGTGGAACAGCTCAGGGTAGAAGCTTGGGAACACCGCGTTGTAACCCTGGTAGACCATGCCCCACATCACGATCGAGGCGGCGAATGCCATTGGCACGTTCTGGATGCTGATTGCATACAGGTAGACGAAGGCCAGCAGGCCAGAGCCCAGGCAGCCGGCGATCATGGTCGGGCGGCGGCCGATCTTGTCCGACAGGTTGCCGATAAACGGGATCACCAGCACCGCGACGATATTGCCCACCACCGGGATCCACAGGTACACGCTCTTGTCGAAGCCGATGCCATAGGCCGGCTGCACCGCGTAGGCTGCGCCGAAGATGGTGGCCACCACCGGGATCACGTTCATCAGGGCCATGAACATCACCAGCACCATGTGCTTCCAGCTGTGACGGAAGGCTTCGCTGATGGGCGACTTGGCAACCTTGTCCTGCTTCTCTTCCTTCACGAATGCCGGGGTTTCATGCACTTCCTTGCGGATGATGAACCCTGCGATCAGCACGATGGCGCTCATCAGGAACGGAATGCGCCAGCCCCATTCGGTGAAGGCTTCGCTGGGCATGAAGTAAGCCAGTGGCAGGAACACTGCCGCCGCCAGCACCTGGCCAGCCTGCACGCCTTGCAGGGTGAAACTGGCGTAGTAGCCTCTTCGACCGAACGGCGCGTGCTCCATGATCATGGAACTGGCCCCGGAGATTTCCCCGGCCACGGCAAAGCCCTGGATCAGGCGCAGCACCACCAGCAAGGCTGGCGCGAGGTAGCCGATGTCGTGGTAGGTGGGCAGCAGGCCTACCGCCATGGTCGACAGGCCCATCAGGAACATGCACAGCAGCAGTACGTTCTTGCGCCCGCGGGTGTCACCCCAGTGGCCCAGCACGAAGGCACCGACCGGACGCGCCAGATAGCCCACGCCGTAAGTGGCCAACGAGGCGATGATGGCCATCTTCGGGTCGGTATTGGGGAAGAAGATCTGCGGGAAGATCAGTGCAGCGGCCTGGGCGTAGATGAAGAAGTCGTAGTACTCGAGTGCCGAGCCTATCCATCCACTGGCGGTCGCTTTTTTGGCTTGCGAGCTGGAGTGAGCCATCGTTGTCTCCGTTGTTATTGTTGTTTGCGCAGGTTCCGCCGTTGGTTCGCCAAGGCAGGAGGCAGTGGTCGGTATGCCTGCGTCTGTGGTTCATGTTGACCACGGGCCAGCGGTCTAGCAATTCGTTAAAACGGGTTTTGTGCGATAATCGAACGCAAAACTAACCATTCCGTACAAAGAGATTGAAGCGACGACTTTACCTGCGAATAATCGATCGTGCCATAAACTGTGACAGGGGTTTTTACCTGACTGGCACCGTAATTTTCCAACAACAAGGAACTCCCGCCATGCAGCGTTCGATCGCTACCGTGTCCTTGAGCGGCACCCTGCCGGAAAAGCTCGAAGCCATCGCCGCCGCCGGTTTTGACGGCGTCGAGATCTTCGAAAACGACTTGCTCTACTACGCTGGCAGCCCGCGCCAGGTGCGCCAGATGTGCGCCGACCTTGGCATCGCCATCACCCTGTTCCAGCCGTTCCGCGATTTTGAAGGCTGCCGCCGCGACCGCCTGCAGAAAAACCTCGACCGCGCCGAACGCAAGTTCGACCTCATGCAAGAGCTGGGTACCGACCTGGTGCTGGTATGCAGCAACGTTCAGGCCGATGCCCTGGGTGACGAACAGCTGCTGGTCGACGACCTGCGCCTCTTAGGCGAGCATGCCGGCAAACGTGGCCTGCGCATTGGCTATGAGGCCCTGGCCTGGGGCCGCCACGTCAACACCTACCAGCAAGTCTGGAACCTGGTGCGCCAGGCCGATCACCCGGCCCTCGGGGTGATCCTCGACAGCTTCCACACCTTGTCGCTGAAGGGCGACCCAAGCGCGATCCGCGACATCCCCGGCGACAAGATCTTCTTCGTGCAGATGGCTGACGCGCCGATCCTGGCCATGGATGTGCTGGAGTGGAGCCGCCACTTCCGCTGCTTCCCGGGGCAGGGCGAAATGGACATGGCCGGTTTCCTGGCGCCGATTCTTGCCACCGGCTACCGCGGCCCGCTGTCGCTGGAAATTTTCAACGACGGCTTCCGCGCCGCGCCGACCCGGCAGAATGCCGCCGACGGTTTACGTTCGCTGCTGTACCTCGAAGAACAGACCCGCTTGCGCCTGGAGCAGGAAAACACGCCAATCGAACCTGGCGTGCTGTTCACCCCGCCAGCGGCCAGCGCCTATGACGGCGTGGAGTTCCTTGAGTTTGCGGTCGACGAAGCCGTCGGCGCGCGCCTGGGCAGCTGGCTTAAGCGCCTGGGCTTTGCCGAAGCCGGCAAGCACCGCAGCAAGGACGTGCAGTTGCTGCGCCAGGGCGATATCAACATTGTCCTGAACGCCGAACCGTACTCCTTCGGCCACAACTTCTTCGAGGCCCACGGCCCGTCGCTGTGCGCCACTGCGCTGCGGGTCAAGGACCAGCAAGCAGCCCTGAAGCGTGCCACTGCCTTCCGTGGGCAGCCGTTCCGCGGCCTGGTCGGCCCCAACGAATGCGAAGTGCCGGCCGTGCGTGCACCGGACGGCAGCTTGCTGTACCTGGTGGAGCAGGGCACCGCTGGCCACACGCTGTACGACACCGATTTCAGCCTGGACAAGGCTGCAGCCGCCACTGGCGGCCTGCGCCGCATCGACCACATGGCCCTGGCCCTGCCAGCCGAGTCGCTGGACAGCTGGGTGCTGTTCTACAAGAGCCTGTTCGACTTCGCCGCCGACGACGAAGTGGTGCTGCCCGACCCGTATGGCCTGGTCAAGAGCCGTGCCCTGCGCAGCCAGTGCGGCACCTTGCGCCTGCCGCTGAACATCTCGGAAAACCGCAACACCGCCATTGCCCATGCACTGTCCAGCTACCGCGGTTCGGGGGTTCACCACATCGCCTTCGATTGTGACGACATCTTCCGAGAAGTGGCACGTGCCAAGCTGGCTGGGGTACCGCTGCTGGAAATCCCGCTGAACTACTACGACGACCTGGCGGCGCGCTTCGATTTCGACGACGAGTTCCTTAGCGAACTGGCGTACTACAACGTGCTGTACGACCGCGACGCCCAGGGCGGGGAGCTGTTCCACGTGTACACCGAGCCGTTCGAGGAGCGTTTCTTCTTCGAGATCATCCAGCGCAAGGGTGGCTATGCCGGTTACGGTGCGGCCAACGTCCCGGTACGCCTGGCAGCCATGGCCAAGGCCCGTAGCGGCGCGGCGCGCAAGCCCGTGCTCTAAGCCCGACGCGGTCGGTGTAGGAGCGGCCTTGCGTCGCGATGGGCCGCAAAGCGGCCCCAGGTTGTGTGTCACGGCATAAATTTCTGGGGCCGCTTCGCGGCCCATCGCGACGCAAGGCCGCTCCTACACCAACCGTATCTCGGCCACCATCAACAGCGACTGCGGCACCGCACTTTGCGGGTGCTGTGGTTCCTGCAAACTGACCAGGCGCAACCCGGCCATGTCCAGCGCATTCAGCCAGCTGGCCAACGTACGGAAGTACCACGGCATCGGTTGCCAGTCCCCGGCAAACCCGGCAAAAGACTCCTCTCGCCAGCCATCCTGATAGTCGCCGCCCGCCACGCTCCATGGGTGCAGGGTCTGGATCACCAGCGCCCCACCTGGCACCAGCAATTCATTCATCGCCGCCAACAGCGGAATGATGTCCTGGTGCAACAGCGCAAAGTTGGCACAAACCAGGTCATAGCCTGTGCCTACACAGGCCTGCGCATCGGCCAACTGCGCATAACTGGCCAGGTGGACCTCGGCCGAGCCCGCAGCGCGCGCGGCCTCTACCAGCGCCCGGTCACCATCCACGCCCACGGCGTCGATACCGCGGTCGTCCAGCGCACGCAGCAACCAACCCTCACCACAGCCCAGGTCCAGTACCCGTCCGGGCCGGCGGCCAAGGATGGTTAGCAAAATGGCTTGGTCGGTGACCTGCCGACGGCTCTCGATGGCGCCGCTGCGTACGGCGTCGATCCAGGCTTGGGCGTTGTGCTGCCAACTGTCGAGCAAGGTGCATTCAGGATCAGGCATGGTGGTGTCCCGTTGGTTGAACTTGCGTTGTGTTGAAACGCTACCTTAATATTGAAAACAATTCTCACTTGCGTGAACAGAATCGCCCCATGAGCGACGTGCTACCCGGCTCCGACAATCACCTGCGCAATGTAGAGGCGCTGTACAACGGCCACCAGGGCTGGCTGCATGCCAGGCTGCGCAGGCGCTTGGGCAATGCGGTCGATGCGGCCGACCTGGTGCAGGATACCTTCGCGCGCATCCTGGCCTCGAAAACCGTGGTGTTTGAAGAACCGCGGGCCTACCTGAGCTGTGTTGCCGGGGGCATCCTGGCCAACTGGTGCCAGCGTAAATCGCTGGAACGTGCCTACCTCAAGGCGCTTGAGCACCTGCCAGCACCTGAGGTGCCTTCGCCCGAGGCCCGCTTGCTGATTCTGGAAACCCTGCACGAAATCGATGCCATGCTCGACACCCTGCCAGCGTTGGTCCGCCGCGCGTTCCTGTTGTCCCAGCTGGGCGGCATGAAGTACGAGGCCATTGCCGAGCAGCTAGGTGTATCGCTCATCACCATCAAGCGTTACATGAAACAGGCGTTTCTCCAGTGCTTGAGGCTGGTCGACTAGATGGCTGATGTCCAGCGTGGCGGCCCAACGCATACCGAGGCACTTGAAGAAGCGGCCGAGTGGTTGATGGCCATGAGTGCAGGCGCAGTGACCGATGCGCAAAGGGCCGACTGGTTGGCCTGGCGCAGCAGCAGCCCCGAGCGTGCGCAGGCCTGGCAACGTGCCGAACGGCTGATGGGCAAGCTGGACGGTTTGCCGCCGGCGCTGTCGATGTCGGCGCTCGACCGCCCGGCCGACCCGGGCCGACGGGCGATGATCAGCCGGTTGGCGTTGCTGCTGGCCGTGCTTCCGGCGGGGTGGGCAGGTTGGACGCTGACCGAGCAACAAGGATGGGCCGCCGACTATCGCTCGGCCGTAGGCGAATGCCGCCAGCTCACCTTGGCCGATGGTACGCAGATCTTCCTCAATACCGACTCTGCAATCGACATCCGTTTCGATGCCGACGAGCGTTTCATTCAACTGCGTCGGGGTGAAATCCTGGTGCAGACAGCGCCCGATATCGTAGTGCCTGCGCGCCCGCTGCGGGTGGGAACACGAGAAGGGCGCATGCAAGCCCTGGGCACGCGTTTCAGCGTGCGAGAGCTGGACGGGCGCACCTGCCTGGCGGTGATCGAAGGGGCCATTCGTATCGAGCTCGCCCGCGCGGCGGCCAAGGCCGGCACCGTTGTACAGGCCGGCGAGCGTGTCGATTTCACTGCACACACGGTCGGCCGGCCGGTGCCGGTTGACGCCACCGCGACGGCCTGGACCCAGGGGATGCTGCTGGCAGACGGCATGCGGCTGGATGACTTTGTGACCCAGCTGGCGCGCTACCAGCGCGGCGTCATTCGCTTCGACCCTCGTATTGCCGGCCTGCGTATTTCCGGGGCGTTCCCGGTCAGCGATACCAGGCGCAGCCTGAGTATGCTGGAGTCGACCTATTCGTTGCGGGTATCCGCGCACATGAACGGCTACTGGACCCTGCTTTACCCCGCAGAGCCGTGAAATGCCAGGCACAGGAAAAAAACTGCTTGGTGGGTGATACTTTTTTCAGTCTCGGCTGGCAACAGGATGAACACTTCCATTCCCAGCCAGAAGGACCCGCCTGTCATGCCTGTTGCAAGTCGCCCATCGCCAAAGCGTGCGTTAGCTGTTGCGGTACGCAGCACACTCTTCGGTGCAGTTCTGGTATCAGGGGCCGGCTACCTTTTGCCCGCCGTCGCGCAACCCCTGGATAGCGTGAGCATCCGGACTTACGAAATTGCCCCGGGCAGTCTGGGGCGGGTGTTGTCCAGTTTCGCGCTGGCCTCGGGCGTTGCGCTGTCGTTTGAACCGGCACTCACCGATGGCTTGCAGAGTCCTGGGCTGAGCGGTGCTTATTCGGCGCGTGAGGGTATCGCCCAGTTGCTTGCCGGCAGTGGCCTGGAGCTGGTGGAACTGAGCAACGGCAGTTACCAACTGATCCGTCAGCCAACCAGTGATAAAGGCCTCACGCTGGCCGCCACGACCATTGATGCCAGCAGCATGCGCCACGAAACACTGCCAGAGGCCTACGCAGGCGGACAGGTTGCACGCGGCGGGCGGCTAGGCATGCTGGGCAACAAAGACGTGATGGATACGCCCTTCAACGTCACCAGCTACACCGCAAAAACACTGGCTGACCTGCAGACGGTGACTGTGGCCGATGCCCTGGAGCGTGACCCCTCTGTGCGCTCCACCGGGCAGACGGGTGGCATCGTCGACTCGTTTTTCATTCGCGGCTTCCCGGTGGGTGAAGGCAACCTGGGCGAGCTGGCCTTCGATGGTGTGTATGGCGTTGCACCCAATTACCGCGTGTTCACCGAATATGCCGAACGGGTCGAAGTGCTCAAGGGGCCGGGGGCCCTGATGTACGGTATTTCCCCGAACAGCGGCGTTGGCGGCGTGATCAACATCGTCCCCAAGCGCGCGCTCGCCGAAGATTTGACCCGTGCCACCGCCAGCTACAGCTCTGACACACAGGTGGGCGGCCACCTCGACATCAGCCGCCGTTTCGGGGCCCAGCGGCAATGGGGTGCGCGTTTCAACGGCAGCCTTGCCCAGGGCGACACGGCTATCGATGACCAGCAACGTGCGCTGGACATTGGCGCTATTGCCCTGGACTACCAAGGTGAGCGCTTGCGCCTGAACCTGGACTTCATCAGCCAGAAGGAGCGGTGGGATGCTGCCTCGCGCCCCTTCACCGTGGCCCCCGGTTTCGACGTCCCCTCTGCCCCCAGTGGCCGTACCAATCTGCCGCAGGACTGGGGTTGGTCGAGAACCACTGAACAGTCAGCGTTGCTGGGTGGTGAATACGACATCAGCGACGCGTTGACGGTGTTCGCCCATGCCGGTGGCGGCAGGGCAGATGTTGCGCGGATGTCTGATCAGGTTCCCCGGATCCTCAACGCGGCGGGTGACACCAGCAATATCCCCGGTTACTACAAGTTCAACGTCGACCGCTCCACCGCTGACGTCGGGCTGCGTGGGTTGTTTGAAACCGGGCCGATCAACCATACGATTACCGTCATGGCCACGCGTTATCAGGATGAGTTGTCCCGTGGCATCAACAACGGCACGGAAATTCGCTCGAACATCTACCACCCGGTAGATGTACCCAAGCAATACATCGCTGCGCCAAAGGTGGACCGGGTGTCGGAGGCAGAACTGTCGGGCGTTGCCCTGACTGACACTTTGTCCGTACTCGACGACCGCGTGCAATTGACGCTGGGAGTGCGTCGGCAGGAAATCGAGTCACGCAACTACAGCACCACGGGTACGATAACCTCGCGCTACAAAGACAGTGCAACCACCCCCGTGGTGGGCGTAGTGGTCAAGCCGTGGGACAACATTTCGCTGTACTACAACTATGTCGAAGGCCTGAGCAAAGGTGATGTCGCACCGGCAACGGCGAGCAATGCCGGTGAAGCGTTCGCGCCATACAAGACCAAGCAGCACGAGCTGGGAGTGAAGTACGAGCGCAACACGTTCATGACCACCTTGTCGGTATTCCAGATAGAGAAACCCAGCGGTGAGCTGGGCGCGGGCAACCAGTTCTCGGTGCAGGCACAGCAACGTAACCGTGGCGTCGAGCTGAGCATGTTTGGTGAGGTTGCGCCGGGCACCCGATTGCTGGGTGGCATGACTGTGCTGGACAGCAACTTGACCGATTCGGCCACGGCCGCCAACAAGGGCAACGAGGCAGTAGGTGTGCCAGATGTACAGGCCAACCTGTGGGCCGAGTGGGATACCCCTTGGTCTGAAGGTGTCACGCTGACCGGTGGTGCCATCTACACAGGCAGCCAGTACATCAACCAGGCCAACACCCAGGAACTCGATGCCTGGACACGGTTCGATGTGGGGGCGCGCTACGCCACCCGCATCGACGGCCACCCTACAACGTTCCGGGCGACGGTGCAGAACGTGTTCGACCGCGAGTACTGGTCGGGCGTGGCTTCGTACGGCGCGATATCGCCGGGTTACCCCAGGGCGCTGCAACTGTCGGCCACGGTTGACTTCTGATGCAGGTCCGGCACCGAAGCGCAGGGTATCGTTACCCGGTCGCCGTGTGTTTTCGCTTGACCCCGTACATATCCCCATCGGCATGACCCAGCAGCATGTCGGCATCGTTGCCATGCTGCAGGACGGCGCGTTGATGCCGGACAACGTGCTGCGAAGAGGCCCTTATGGTCGATGGAAGTCTGTCGGTTTTAAGGGCTGCTTCGCAGCACAAGGCTGCTCCTACAGGGATAGAGCATGCGTTCAGGTATTCATCAGTTGCTCACCATCAGCTCCGGGCCCAGGTAATCGTTGACCTGCTGGATATCATCATCCCCCAGGCTGCCTACTGAAGAGGCCAGGCGCAGCCGTGACATCAGGTAGTTGAGCTTCGCCTCGAACAGGTCGTGGCGGGCGTCATACAACAGTTCCTCGGCATTGAGCACATCCGAGTTGGTGCTGGTGCCGCCTTCCTTGAAACCCTTGCGGGTCGAGGTCAGCGAGCGCTCGTTGGAGGCCACGGCCTTTTCCAGCGCATGAATACGCAAGGCGCCGCTCTGCACGCCGCGGTACTCGCGGGTGGTGCCGGAAATCACCTCCTGACGGGTAGCATCCAGCTCATCCAGGGCCTTGGAACTGTTGGCGCTGGCCTGGCGGGTCAGGGCGCTGGTGCTGCCGCCGCTGTACAGCGGAATGTTCAGCTCCAGGCCGATCGAGCTGTAGTGGTTGCGCTGGTTAAGTTCGGAAATCGACTGGCTGCTGCCGGCGTTGTAGCCCGCCACGAAATCCAGTGTTGGCCAGTGCCCGGCGCGGGCACGTTTCACTTCCTCTTCGGCCAGCTCATAGTTGTGCCGGCGCGCGTGAATCAGCGGGCTGTCAGCCTGGGCTTTGACCAGCCAGTCCTGCAGGTTGCCCGGCATCAGCGGTGGCGTGCTGAAGCCCGGCTGCAAGGTGGTCAGCGCCTGCGGGGTTTCACCGATGTATTCCTCCAGCTTGCGGCGGGCATTGACCAGGTTGTCCTGGGCCTCGATCAGGTCGGCCTCGGCCAGGTCGCGGCGGGCCACCGACTCATCGACATCGGTGATGGTACCGGCGCCCAGCTCCTTGCGCCGTTTTGCCGAAGCCTGCTGCTCTTCGAAGGCGTTCAGCTTGGCCTTGGCCAAGGTGATGGTTTCGCTGGCCAGCAGCACGTCGAAGTAGGCGTCGGCCAGGCGTACCGCAGCGTCCTGGCTCTTGGCGTCGAACACCGCCACGCTGTAGTCGGCCCGTTGCTGGCCCTGGCGGTACTCGGCCATTTTCTGCTTGTTGAACAGCGGTTGGCGCAGGCGCACATTGGCGCCCTTGGAGTCATAGTTCAGGTCGTTGTCCTGGCCATTCTGGCGCTGGCTGCCATTGACCCTGTTGAAGTACGCCGCTGCGTTGATCTGCGGCAGCAGGCCGGCCTCGCCAATGGCGCGGTTTTCGCTGCCGGCTTCTTTTTCGTGCACTGCAGCGCGGTAGATCGGGCCTTGGTACTGCAACAGGTCCCAGGCTTGCTTCAGGTCCATGGCACTGGCCTGTACGGCCACCCCCAGCAGGCACAACATCAGGCACGAGCGTTTCATGTCATTGCTCCTTGAACGCGGCGTCGACGCGTTCGAGCATGGGTTTTAGCAGGTAGCTGAGCAGGTTGCGCTCGCCGGTCTTGATGGTGACGGTGGCGGGCATGCCGGGACGAATGTGATTGCTGCCCAGCAGGCCCATGCCGGCCGGTGTCACTTCCACTTGGGCCAGGTAGAACGGCTGCTTGCTTTCTTCGTCGAGCAGACGGTCGGCGGAAATGGTCTTCACCCGCCCCGGGATGTTCGGCGTCTGCGCGTGGTTGAAGGCCGGGAAGGCGATGTCCACGGCCAGCCCCGGCACCATCTTGTCGATGGCCTGCACCGGGATCATCGCGTCCACCTGCAGCGGCTGATCGAGCGGCACCACTTCCATGATCTTGGCGCCTGGCTGGATGATGCCGCCCACCGTGGCGATGCTCAGGCCCTGGACCATGCCGTCGATAGGCGAGCGGATCACTGTGTGGGTCACTTCGTAGTCCAGCGCACGTAAACGGTCGGCCAGGGTGGTGTTTTCCTTGGCGGTGTCGGTCAGTTGCGATTCCACTTCCTTCAGGTAGTCGTGCTGACGCTGCAGCATGCGCAGCTTGATTTCGGTGGCCTGGCTGCGCGCCCGGGCAATGTTGTTGAGGTTTTCGGCCTGGCCGGCGGACAGGTCGGCATTGCTGCGCTCCAGCTCAAGCAGGCGGTTGCGCGGTACATAGCCTTCGGCGGCCAGGACCCGGGTGCCTTGCAGCTCCTGGTTGAGGAAACCGATCTGCGAGGCGCGCGCGCCGTACACCTGCTGCAGGCCTTTGAGCTGCACTGCCGAGGCGGCGAGGTTTTCTTCGAGAATGTCCAGTTCACCAGCAAGCCCGGCGCGGCGGGTGTCGAGCAGGCGCTGTTGCAGGTCCATGGCAGCCAGCAGCCTTGGGTCATTGTGGTAGTGCTTGAGCAGGGAAGGGTCGAAAGTGACCGTATCGTGGCCATCGCGTTCGGCTTCCAGGCGGTTTTCCACGGTCTTGCTGACGATGTACTGTGCACTGAGCGCGCCTTGCTCGGCCACGGCGCGCAATGCATCGAGGCGTACCACCTCCTGGCCTTTTTTAACCACATCGCCTTCGCGCACCAGGATCGCCTCGACCGTGCCGCCGCTCAGGTGCTGCACCGCCTTGCGGTTGCTGGTGACCTTGACCGTGCCGGTGGCAACCACGCCAGCGTCCAGTGGCGCCAGGCAAGACCACAGCATGAAACCGCCAAAACCGGCGATCACCATCCACACGCCCCAGCGTGCCGGCCGGCCTGTGTCCAGGTCGATCAGGTTGTTGGCTTCGGCGGGAATCAGTTCAGAGTGCTGAGCCATTTGCATGATCGGTTACTCCCGTACTTTTACCGAAGCCAGCGGGGCCGTATTGGCCGCTGGAATCACACTGGCCTTGCGCAGCGCCGCGAACACTTCGTCACGGCTGCCGAGCATGTGCACCGCGCCGTCACGCAGCATCAGTATCTTGTCTACGGCGCACAGTACATTGGGCCTGTGTGAGATCAGGATCACCGTGGCACCGCGCGCCTTCAACTCGGCCAGTGCATCGACCAGGGCCTTCTCGCCCACGTCATCAAGGCTGGCGTTAGGCTCGTCCAGTACCACCAGGTTGGGTTCGCCGTACAGCGCGCGGGCCAGGGCGATGCGTTGCTTCTGGCCGCCGGACAGCGGGGTGCCGTCGGCCGCCAGGCGGGTGTCATAGCCCTGCGGGAAGCGCAGGATCATGTCGTGCACGCCGCTGCTGCGGGCAGCGCGGATAACCGCATCACTGTCCACTTCGGCAAAGCGCGCTATGTTTTCGGCGATGGTGCCCTCGAACAGTTCCACGTCCTGCGGCAGGTAGCCCAGCCAGGGCCCCAGTTCGGCCTTGTTCCAGGTGAAAATATCGGCCCCGTCCAGGCGCACCTTGCCAGCCTGGGCCGGCCACACACCCACCAGCAGGCGGGCGAGGGTGGACTTGCCTGAAGCCGAAGGGCCGATGATGCCCAGGCTTTCACCCGGGACCAGGCTGAAGCTGACGCCGCGGACGATGCTGGTTGTGGTGCCGGGGGCGCCGGCAATCACGTTTTCCACGGCCAGCATGCCCATCGGCCGTTGCAGCGACATGCTCGGTGGCCGTTGCGGGTAGTCCTGCAGCAGGTCGTTGAGCCGGCCCCAGGCCAAACGGCAGCCCAGCAGCTGCTTCCATGAGGCGATCACCTGTTCCACCGGGCCCAGGGCGCGGCCGGTCAGGATTGAGCACGCGATCATCATGCCGGGGGTGATCTTGCCTTCGATCGCCAACAGTGCGCCGGTACCCAGAATTACCGACTGCAAGGTGATACGCACGAAGCGCCCGGTGCTGCTGATCAGCGCCGCGCGGTCGGAGGCCAGGGTCTGCATCTGCAGGATGCGCAAGTGACCTTGGTACCAGCGCTTGCCGATTGACGGCAGCATGCCCATGGCCTCGATCACTTCAGCGTTGCGCAGGTTGTTGTTGGCGTAGCTGGCCGACGACAGTGACGCCTGGTTGGCTTCGGCCAGTGGCTTTTGCGTGGCCTTTTCAGTGAGGTAGGCCAGGCCCACAAGGACCAACGAGCCGATCATCGTGACCAGCCCGAGCCATGGGTGGATCAGGTAGCAGACCAGCAGGTAGATCGGTGTCCAGGGGGCATCGAAGAAGGCGAACAGGCCGTTGCCGGTCAGAAACTGCCGCACCTGTGCCAGGTCTTGCAGGGCCTGGGCCGGGTTGCCGCCGGCGCGGCTCAGGTTGCGTTCGAAGGCGGCGCTGAAGATGCGTCGGTTGAGCGCCATGTCCAGGCAGTTGCCTACCCGGATCAGCACGCGGGTACGGGTCATCTCCAGCGCTGACATCAGCAGGAACAACCCGACCACCAGCAGGGTGAGCATGCCCAGGGTGGTGATGTTACGGCTGACCAATGCGCGGTCATACACCTGCAGCATATAAACCGCTGGCGTCAACATCATGACGTTTATCACGCCGCTGAAAGCGGCCAAGGCGTAGAAGCTGCGGCGCAGGCGAAACAACACGTCGGCCAGCTCGGAGCGGGTGCGTGGTGGCTTGGGCATCGGAGGCCTCCCTTTGTTACAAGGCGGGAAGCCCTTGCGGCGCCCCGTACAACGGTAGTTGTGGCTTCTTGGTTGGCTCGCAGGCAGGTCGCTCTAATGGCGAATGGTCCAAAAACGCTGCGTTGCTCCCACATGCTGAAGCGTAGGTTGCAACGAAACATCCAGTAATATCATTTTGCTCTATGAAATCTTTGAACTTTTTATAAGTGCCTACAAAACAGCTAGTTGCATCGCATTATCATCGCTGAGTGATTTTTTGACGGGATATTGACAAGAGTTTCTTCTACGACTTTAGTCTGAGGTATTCGGGCCCTGTGCGAGCTGGGGTCGATACAGGTGCGTTACACCTGTTGCGCACGGTTAACAGGGCTTCCTACCCCACCGGTGGGGGCCGGCTTGCAAGCAATGAGGCTGTGGCGCCCGCACAAAAAACTGCGCCACTGAGCCCATAACCACCAACCAGATACTGCGCACGTCAACACTGACTGGGCGCGGGAAGGACCCTGTTGCCCTGTGATTTCTCCCGAAAGATCGAGGGCAATTGCAATGGCCAATTTCAGCAAGTCGGACCTGGAATTCATTCTCAAACAAATCTTCATCGCCGAAGCCCATGCTGACGGCGCCAGCCTGAGCGACCTGCTGCCCAACAGCCAGGTGCCGTTCGGCCTGCGCACCGTCGATGGCAGCTTCAACAACCTGGTGGCTGGGCAGAGCGAGTTCGGCGCTGCCGACAACTCGTTCCTGCGCCTGCTCGATGCCTCCTACCGTGCCAACTACGTGGGCACCGGCAACGTCGTCGATTCGCAACCGCGTACCATCAGCAACCTGATCGTCGACCAGACAGCCAACAACCCGGCGGCGGTCGAAGCCAATGGCGGCGCCGCCCCGGTGATAAGCCCCGGTATCGATGGGGTGTTCGGCACCGCCGACGACAAGCCGGTGTTCTTCATCCCCAACGTCTCGCCGGACGTGGGCCTGACTGCCGGCTTCAACGCCTGGATGACGTTCTTCGGGCAGTTCTTCGACCACGGCCTGGACCTGGTCAGCAAGAGCAGCACCGACATCGTGTTCATACCGCTGCGCCCGGATGACCCGTTGTACGTGGCCGGCAGCCCGACCAACTTCATGGTGCTGTCACGCGCCGTACGCACCGCCGGCGCCGATGGCGTGGTGGGCACCGCCGACGATAGCCAGCCCAACACCACCTCGCCGTTCGTTGACCAGAGCCAGACCTACAGCTCGCACCCCTCGCACCAGGTATTTTTGCGCGAGTACACGCTCGATGCCGCCGGTGACCCGGTGGCCACAGGCCGGCTGATCACCAACCGCGACCTTGGCGCGGATGGCAAATTCGGCACCGCCGACGATGGCAACAGCGAAAACGGCGGCATGGCCACCTGGGCGGTGGTCAAGGCCCAGGCCCGTGACCTGCTGGGTATCAACCTGACCGACGCCGACGTGCACAGCGTGCCGTTGCTGGCCACCGATGCATACGGCAACTTCCTGCGCGGGCCAAACGGCATGCCGCAGGTGGTAATGCGCGTTAACAACGGCGCCGACGGCATTGCCGGCACTGCCGATGACGTCACCCAACTGGTCGAAGGTAACCGCGCCGCGCCCATCAGCCTGGCCAATGCCGTGAGCACTGGGCATGGCTTCCTGGACGACATCGCCCATAACGCCGCGCCTGTGCTGGTTGGCGGCGTATTGCAGGCCGACACTGACATTGCCGTTGGCAACGCTCAGCCTATGGGCCCGGGTGGCAACAACCTGACCTACGACAACGAACTGCTCGACGCCCACTACATCGCTGGCGACGGTCGGGTGAACGAGAATATCGGCCTGACGGCTGTGCACCACGTGTTCCACTCCGAACACAACCGCCTGGTGCAGCAGACCAAGGACACCCTGCTGGCCGCAGGCGACCTGGCATTCCTCAACGAATGGCTGATCGACGACGTTACCGCCATCCCCACTACGCCTGCCGGCATCGCCGCGCTGGTATGGGATGGCGAGCGGCTGTTCCAGGCGGCCAAGTTCGGCACCGAAATGCAGTACCAGCACCTGGTGTTCGAAGAGTTCGCCCGCACCATCCAGCCGCAGATCGACGAGTTCCTCGCCCCTAACGGTTACGACACGTCGATCAACCCGGCCATCCTCGCCGAGTTCGCCCATGTGGTGTACCGCTTCGGCCACTCGATGCTGACCGAAACCGTCGACCGCTTCGACCCGGCGTTCAACCCGGTGTCTGCCGACCCCGACAACCCCGACCAGCAACTGGGCCTGATTGCCGCCTTCCTCAACCCGCTGGCGTTCGCTGGCAGCGGTGCCACCGCCGACGAAGCGGCCGGTGCGATCATCCGCGGCGTTACCCGCCAGCTTGGCAACGAAATCGACGAGTTCGTCACCGAAGCCCTGCGCAACAACCTGCTCGGACTGCCGCTGGACCTGCCCGCGCTGAACATAGCCCGGGGTCGTGATACCGGTATCCCCAGCCTGAACGAGGCGCGCCGCGAATTCTATGCGGCAACGGGTGACAGCCAACTCAAGCCCTACATCAGCTGGGCCGACTTTGCCGACCACCTCAAGCACCCGGCATCGCTGATCAACTTCATCGCGGCCTACGGTACTCACTCCACCATAACCGCAGCCACCACCGAAGCGGACAAGCGCGCCGCCGCAGTGGCGCTGGTGCTTGGCGGTAGCGGTTCACCACTCGACCGCCTGGACTTCCTCAACGGCACCGGCGCCTATGCCAACGTGACGCTGGCCGGCAAGGACGGCATCGCCGGCACTGCCGACGACATTACCGGCGTGACCGTGACCGGGGTGGATGCCATCGACTTCTGGGTCGGTGGCCTGGCCGAGCAGAAAATGCCCTTCGGCGGCATGCTCGGGTCCAGCTTCAACTTCGTCTTCGAAACCCAGCTGGAGGCGCTGCAGAACGGCGACCGTTTCTACTACCTGTCGCGTACGGCGGGTATGAACTTCGGTACGGAACTGGAGAACAACTCCTTTGCCAAGCTGATCATGCTCAACTCCGATGTCACCCACCTGTCCAACACCGTGTTCCTCACGCCTACCTTTACCCTGGAAGTGAACCAGGCCAACCAGTTCACCGGGCTGGGTGCCGACGGCAAGGCCGACCCGACGGGGGGCATCGAGATAAACGGGGTAGAAATCGTACCGCTGGTAATTCGCGACAACCCCGACACCGTGGGCCCCGACGCCAACTACCTGCACTACACCGGTGAAGACCATGTGGTGCTGGGCGGCACGGCCGGCAACGACATCATCCTCTCGGGCGAAGGCGACGATACCGTTTACGGCGATGCCGGCGACGACGTGCTCGAAGGTGGCGCAGGCAACGACGCAGTGCTGGGCGGAGCCGGCGATGACATCATCACCGACGCGTTCGGCGACAACCGTCTGGAGGGTAACGCCGGTAACGACGTGATCGTCGCCGGCAGCATGCTGGCGGCCGGCAACCTGATCCTGGGGGGCGACGGCCAGGACTTCATCATCACCACCGAGGACATTTCCACCACCTTTGGTGGCCAGGGCGATGACTTTATCCTCGGCGCCAAGACCAACCTGCCACCCACCGGCAACGAGGGCGATGACTGGATCGAGAAGGGTACCCAGGACGGTGCGCCCGGTGACAACTTTGCGCCGCTGCTGGGTGACGAAGTGGTCGGCAACGACATCTTCGTCGGTGGCGGTGGCTTTGACGAAATGATCGGCGAGGGCGGCGACGACATCTTTGTCGGCAGCGATGCCCAGGACAAGATGGACGGCATGTCGGGCTTCGACTGGATCACCAACAAGAACGACAAGGTCGGCGTCACCGTTGACCTGAGCCTGGCAGCGCTGGCCCAGCCCCACGGCAATGCGCCAAACCAGAACGCCGGGGTGTTCAACCCGGTCGGCGCCTCGCCGGCCAGCATCCTCGACCGCTTTGCCGAGGTCGAAGGGGTGTCCGGTTCGAACTACGCCGATGTGCTCAAGGGCGATGACGTCGATGCCGTGACCATCCTCAACCATGGCGGCGCCACCGGCAGTGCGCTGACCAACGTGGCGCTGATCCGTGGGCTGCAGCAGTTTTTGGCGGATGCCGGGTTGCCTACCACAGGCTTTGCCACCGGCAACATCATGCTCGGCGGCAATGGCAGCGACCTGATCGAGGGCCGTGGCGGCGATGACCTGATCGACGGCGACAAATGGCTGAACGTGCGGATTGCCGTGTACGCCCCGGGCGACGTCAACCACACCGGGCCCGAGATCGCCAGCTTCGACAGCATGGTCGACATGATCCCGTTCATGCTCGACCGCACCTATAACCCGGGCCAGCTGAAAGCCGTGCGGGAGATTCTGCCCGGCACCTCCACTGGCGGCGCGGCCTTTGACACGGCCGTGTATTCGGGGGTGCAGAGCGAGTACGTGGTAACCCAGAACACCAAAGGCACGGCCGATGTCGCGGATGATGTGTGGACGGTGACCGATACCGTGGCTGGCCGCGACGGCGTCGATACGCTGCTGCACATCGAACGCCTGCAGTTCGCCGACAGCCAGCGCGTGCTGGTGACAGGCGTGAACGCGCAGCCCACTGGCAGCCCGACCGTGACCGATGGCAACGGCGGGGTGATCACGGTGGGCGATATGCTCTCGGTGAGCGTGGCTGGCGTGCTCGACGCCGACAATATCAGCGCGGGCAACCCGGCAGGCACGCTTGCCGACCGTTCAGTGTCGTACTACTGGCAGTTCGAGTCCGACCCGGGCAGCGGTGTGTTCGAGGACATCATCCTGCTACCGGCCGGTGACCTGGCGTTTCAGAGCGCCGATGGCACCGCGTTCAAGGTGTCGCCAGACCTGGCCGGGCTGAGCCTGCGGGTCAAGGCGATCTACCAGGACGCCCATGGCACAACCGAGGTGTTGTATTCCGCACCCACGGCGGTGGTGCAGCCAGGCGCACCGGTGGTGCCAACGCCGGTCACTCCGGTCGTGGACGCCACGGCAGGGGGCGAGGGGCTGCACATGGTGCGCTCTGACCTCAACTTCATCCTCGACCAGATCAAGATCGCCGAGGCCGATGCCGCCGGGCAGGACATCCTCTCGCTGATCCCCAACATCCGCGCGCCCTTGGGCCTGCGTGCAGTCGATGGCTCGAACAACAACCTGATGAACCTCAACGGCAACAACAACACCCAGTTCGGTGCTGCCGACAATGTCTTCCCGCGTCTGACCGACCCGGTGTTCAACCCGGCAGAAGGTGCACCGGCCGGCTTCTTCGGCCCTGGCTCGCCGGCCATTCCAGGCTCGTCGTACCAGCAGACCAGCGGCCCGGTGTTCGACTCGCAGCCGCGCACCATCAGTAACCTGATCGTCGACCAGACCTCCAACAACCCGGCAGCCTATGCCACCGCGTATGACCCAGGTGCCGATGGCGTGCTCAACTTCGGCACGCCCGGTAACGACGACGTCCTCAAGGACGGCGTGCGCATTGTCGCCAGCCCGGGCATGGATGGCCAGTTCGGCACCACGGACGACCACGATGTGTACCTGTTCGAAAATACCGCTGCCGATGCCGGCCTGTCTGCTCCGTTCAACGCCTGGATGACATTCTTCGGGCAGTTCTTCGACCATGGCCTCGACCTGGTCACCAAGGGTGGTTCGGGGACTATCTACATCCCGCTGCAATCCGATGACCCGCTCTACGTGGAGGGTGGTTTCACCAACTTCATGGTGGTGACCCGTGCCACCAACCTGCCAGGGCCGGATGGCATCCTCGGCAACGCCGACGACATCCGCGAGCACACCAATACCACCACGCCGTTCGTGGACCAGAACCAGACCTACAGCTCGCACCCGTCGCACCAGGTGTTCCTGCGTGCCTACCTGTTGACCGACGACGGCCCCGTTGCCACTGGCCGGCTGATCACCAACCGTGACCTGGGCGCCGATGGCAAGTTCGGCACTGCCGACGACACCGAGATCGGCGGCATGGCCACCTGGAAAGTACTCAAGGCCCAGGCCCGCGACGTGCTTGGCATCAACCTGACCGATGCCGACGTCGACAACGTGCCGTTGCTGGCGACCGACGCCTACGGCAACTTCATCAAGGGGCCGAACGGCTACCCGATGGTGGTGATGAAGGGCCTCGACGGCATTGCCGGCACTGCCGATGACCAACAGGTCGAAGGCAACCCGCTGGCGCCGCTCGACCTGACCAACGCCGTGCGCACGGGGCACCAGTTCCTCGCCGACATTGCCCATAACGCGGTACCCGTGTTCAGTGGCGGCGTGTTGGCCCCGGATGCCGACAACGTTGCCGGCAACGCTGTGCCGGTCAACCCACAGACCGGGGCCAACCTGGCCTACGACAACGAACTGCTGGACGCGCATTACGTCGCCGGCGACGGTCGGGTCAACGAGAACATCGGCCTGACAGCCGTGCATGCGATCTTCCACTCCGAGCACAACCGGCTGGTGGCGCAGACCATGGACACCGTGCTCGACTCGCACGACCTGGCCTTCCTCAACGAATGGCTGCTCAACCCGGTAACCGCATTGCCGGTTACCCCGGCCGAGATCGGCGCATTGGTATGGAACGGCGAGCGGTTGTTCCAGGCGGCCAAGTTCGGTACCGAGATGCAGTACCAGCACCTGGTGTTCGAGGAGTTCGCACGTACCGTGCAACCACGGGTCGACCTGTTCTTTGCCCCGACCCAGGTGTACGACGTCGACCTCGATGCGTCGATCGTGGCCGAGTTCGCCCACACCGTGTACCGCTTCGGCCACTCGATGCTGACCGAGACAGTCGATCGTTACGACATCGACTTCAACGTCATCAAGGACCCGGCCAGCGCCAACCCTGACCAGCAACTGGGCCTGATCGCGGCATTCCTCAACCCGTTGGCCTATGCCGCCAGTGGCGTTACCCCCGAGGATGCCACCAGCGCCATCGTCCGCGGGGTCACCCGTCAGGGTGGCAACGAAATCGACGAGTTCGTCACCGAGGCACTGCGCAACAACCTGCTTGGCCTGCCACTGGACCTGCCGGCGATCAACATCGCCCGTGGCCGCGACGTTGGCATCCCGTCGCTGAACGCCCTGCGCCGCGACATCTACGGGCAAACCGGTGATACCCAGCTCAAGCCGTACACCAGCTGGGTCGACCTGGTGCAGCATCTGAAGCACCCCGAGTCGCTGATCAACTTCATTGCGGCTTATGGCACCCATAGCACTATCACCGGGGCCACCACACTGCTGGAAAAACGCGCTGCGGCCATGGCCCTGGTGTTCGGTGGCGATGGCGCGCCGGCCGACCGCCTGGACTTCCTCAACAGCAGCGGTACCTGGGCGAATGTAACCCTGCCCGGCAAGGATGGTGTGCTGGGCACCGCCGATGACTTGAAGGCGGTGACTATCACCGGTGTCGATGCCATTGACCTGTGGATCGGCGGCCTGGCCGAAGAGAAAACCCCGTTCGGCGGCATGCTCGGCAGCACCTTCAACTTCGTCTTTGAAAACCAGATGGAGAAACTGCAGGACGGCGACCGCTTCTACTACCTGGAGCGCACCTCCGGCCTGTCGATGAACGCCGAGCTGGAAAGCAACTCCTTCGCCAAGCTGATCATGGCCAACACCTCCGCCACCCACCTGCCGGGCCTGGTGTTCTCCGACCCGGGCTTTTACCTGGAAGTCGACCAGAGCAAGCAGTTCAACGCAGGCCTGGGCAACGTCGACCCACTGGGCGAAAACGGCGAGCAGGTGGTGTTCCGCGACAGCCCGCTGACGGCTGGCCCGGACACCAACTACATCCGCTATGCCGGTGCCGAGCACATCGTGCTGGGCGGTACCAACGGTGACGATATTCTGGTGTCCAGCGAGGGTGACGACACGGTCTGGGGCGATGGCGGCAACGACCGCATCGAGGGGGGTGACGGCAACGACCAGCTGCGTGGTGGTGCCGGCGACGACATCATCAGCGACATGGGCGGTGACGACAACATCCAGGGCGGCGACGGCAACGACGTGCTGCACGGCGGCAATGGCGTCAACCTTATCATCGGCGGTTTCGGCAACGACTTCATCGTCACCGGTGAAGATGCCTCCGAAGCCATAGGCGGCCAGGGCAACGACTTTATCCTGGGCAGCAAGGCCAACGAGCAGGACATGGGTAACGAAGGTGACGACTGGATCGAGAAGGGCACCTCGGACGGTGCGCCTGGCGACAACTTCGACCCGCTCGGCAACGACCCCATCATCGGCCACGACGTGTTCATCGGCGGCAACGAGAACGACAAGTTCAACGGTGAAGGCGGCGACGACATCATGGTCGGCAGCCTGGGCTTTGGCGACCGTTACATCGGTGGCTCGGGCTACGACTGGGCAACCTTCAAGGGCCTGGCCCAAGGTGTGACCATCGACTATACCGACCGCTTCTTCGACGTGCCGCCAGTACCGGGCTCGGGCGCTTCGGCGTTGGTCCGCTTCGACATCATGGAAGGCCTGTCGGGCTCGGCCCATGGCGACTTCCTGCGCGGTGACAACGAGGACGCCACTTCGCTGCCCACCGCGGGTGCCACTGGCAGTGTGCTGACCAACATCAACCTGATCAACGGCCTGTCCAGCCTGCTGGCCGCCGGTGCAACGTTCTACGATGGCGGCAATATCATCCTCGGCGGCAGCGGCAGCGATCTGATCGAAGGCCGTGGCGGCGACGACATCCTTGACGGTGACAAGTGGCTGAACGTGCGCATCAGCGTGCGCGCCAACCTCGATGGCACTGGCCCGGAAATCGCCAGTTACGACAGCATGGAGCCGATGGTGCCGCTGATGCTCAACGGCACCTACAACCCAGGCCAGCTGGTGATCGTGCGGGAAATCCTCAACGGCACCGACAACTACGACACGGCGGTGTTCTCGGGGGTGGCCACCGATTACAGCGTGGTGGTCGATGGCAATGCGGTGATCGTCACCGACCTGGTGGCCGGGCGCGATGGTGTCGACCACCTGACCGGCATCGAGCGGCTGCAGTTCTCTGATCGCTCGCAAGCCTCTGGCGTGGGAACCGCCGTCAACGCTGGCCCAACGGGCCACCTGGTGATTCTCGACGCTGCCACCGGGGTGCGTGATGATACACCGGTCAGCGGCCAACTGCTGCGCGTGACACCGCTGGCGGTACATGACGCGGACAACGTCAGCGCCGCCAACATCACCGGCGCGGTCAACGGGCCTGCGGCCTATTACTGGCAAGTCGAGACCCTGCCGGGTTCGGGAGTCTATGAAGACATCACCTTTGTCGCCGCAGGCGAGGTCCAGCGGGCGACGGGCGCCACCTACCGGGTCACGGACGATGTGGCTGGCCTGAGCATCCGTGTACGTGCGGTGTATCAGGACGCCAAGGGCACACTGGAAATCGTCGATTCGTCGACGAACAGCGCGCCGAGCGCCGGGCCGACCGTGACGGGGCTGCTTGTGCAGAACCAGACGCTCACCGCCAACCCGGCAACCATCGTCGATGCCGACGGCCTCAGCAACCCGCAGTTCACCTTCCAGTGGCAGTCCAACCGGGGTGTCGGCTGGGTCAACATTGTTGGCGCCATCAGCAGCACCTTTGTCCTCACCCAGGCGCAAGTGGGGCAGAACATGCGGGTGGTGGTCAGCTATGTGGATGACTTCGGCGTGCACGAAAGTGTCGCCTCCGACATCCTCGACCCGGTCGCCAACGTCAACGATGCACCGACCGGTGCAGTGTCGATCAGCGACACCACGCCAGACCAGGGCCAGTCGCTGACCGCGCTCACGGGCGGCATCGCCGACCTGGACGGGCTCGGTGCCTTCAGCTTCCAGTGGCAGCAGGGCACTGGCGGCACCTTCAGCAACATTGTCGGCGCCACCGCCGCCACCTTTACCCCAGGCTTTGCCCAGGGCAACCAGCAGTTGCGGGTGATCGTGCGTTACACCGACGGCTTCGGCACCCTGGAGTCGCTGACCTCAGCCGCGACGGCTGCAGTGGTGGTGCCGCCAGGCGTGACACTGGTGGGCACCAACGCGGCCAACACCCTGACCGGCACGGCGGGCAATGACGTGATTTCGGGCTTGGGCGGCAACGACACGCTCAATGGCCTGGGCGGCGCCGACCAGTTGTTCGGCGGGCTTGGCAACGACATCCTCAACGGCGGGGACGACCCGGACGTCCTCAATGGCGACGATGGCAACGATACCCTCAACGGTGGGCTTGGCGCGGATGCCATGAATGGCGGTGCCGGCAACGACAGCTTCGTGGTCGACAACGCCGGTGACACGGTGACAGAGGCGCTGAACGGTGGGACCGACCTGGTGCAGACCAGCCTGGCAACCTACACCCTGGGTGCCAACGTCGAAAACCTGACCTACACCGGCAGCAGCAGCTTTACCGGTACCGGGAACGCGCTGGCCAACACACTTACCGGCGGTGCCGCCAACGACGTGCTCAATGGCGGTGCGGGGGCCGACCGCCTGGTCGGTGGTGTCGGCAACGATACCTATGTGGTCGATAACGCCGGTGATGTCGTGGTCGAGGCCACCGGGGCAGGTACCGATACTGTCCGCACCACGCTCGCCAGCTATACGATGGCCGCCAACGTCGAGCTCCTGACCTTTACCGGGGCGGGTAACTTCACCGGTATCGGTAACGGCTTGGCCAACACCCTCAACGGCGCAGCAGGCAACGACACGCTCAATGGTGACGGTGGCAACGACATCCTCAACGGCAATGCCGGTAACGATACCCTGAACGGCGACGCCGGCAACGACCAGCTGTTCGGCGGGCTTGGGGCCGACAGCCTGAACGGTGGCGGTGGCGACGACAGCCTCGACGGCGGTGACGGCAACGACACGCTGCTGGGTGATAACGGCAACGACACCTTGCTGGGCGGCATTGGTGATGACAGCCTGGACGGCGGCAACGGCAACGACACACTGCAAGGTGGCGACGGCAACGACACGCTGTTTGGTGACGTCGGCACCGACACCTTGATTGGGGGCGCTGGCAACGACTTCCTCAACGGTGCGGCGGGCAACGATACGGTGGTGGGTGGTGCCGGCAACGACACGATGATGGCCACTGACGGCAATGACGTGTTCCAGTTCGCGGCCGGCTTCGGCAACGACCTGATCATCAACTTCGATGCCATTGCGGCCGGTGGCCAGGACCGGCTGGATATCACCGCCCTCAACATCACTGCGGCGACCTTTGCCGCCAGCGTCACCATCGCCGATGTTGGCGCGGATACGCTGGTTCACATCGGCGCTGCCGACTCCATCCGCCTGGTGGGGGTGGCGGATGCGACCACGGTGAATGTAGCGGACTTCATCCTGGCAGGTTGAGAACCTGAGGAACAAGTTGTTGGCTTGAAATACAGGGGCTGCTGCGCAGCCCATCGCGACGCAAGGCCGCTCCTACAGGGGATCGCATACCTCTGTAGGAGCGGCCTTGTGTCGCGATGGGCCGCAAAGCGGCCCTTGGCTTACTTGCCGGCTAACCCGCCCGCCATGCCAGCATAGTATTTCTCATCGAACAGATTGTTCACGTTCAGTGTTGCAGCCCCCGTCAATCTTTCGGTTCACCGCCTCTCAATGCCCCACCAGCTCCCCCAGCAACCGCTGCTTGTACCCCTGCAACACCTGGCTGTCCCGCTGGCGCGGGTGCGGCAGGTCAATGCGCAAGTCCTCGCGAATCCGCCCCGGGTGCGCGTCCATCACGATCACCCGGTCACCCAGGTACAGTGCTTCCTCGATGTCATGGGTCACCATGATCACCGTGCAGCGCTCCTGCACCCAGATGCGCTGCAGCTCCTGCTGCAAGCGTACCCGGGTCAGGGCGTCCAGCGCGCCGAGCGGTTCGTCCAGCAACAGCACCTTGGGCTTGTTCACCAGCGCCCGGGCAATTGCCGCGCGCTGGGCCATGCCACCGGACAACTGGTGCGGGTAGGCCTGCTCGTAACCACTCAGGCCCACCAGTTCGATGTGCTCGGCCACCAGGCGGTTTTTCTCCACCGCAGGTAGCGCATGGTTTTTCAAGGCAAGGGCAATGTTCTGCTGCAGGGTCATCCACGGGAACAGGCGGTGGTCCTGAAACACGATACCGCGCTCCAGGCCAGGCCCGCGCACCGGTTGCCGGTCCAGCAGGATCTGCCCCTGGTAGTCCTGGTCGAGGCCGACGATCAGCCGCAGCAGGGTGGATTTGCCACAGCCGCTGGCGCCGACAATGCTGACGAATTCGCCAGGGCGGATGTCCAGATCGATGCCTTCGAGCACCGGCACATGTTTGCCCTTGAGCGGGTACGCCTTGTTCAGGCCGCGAATGGTCAGCGCGCCAGTACTGGCGGTGGTGGGTAATGCGTGGGCGATGGCGTTCATGGTCGGGCCTTTCAATGGTTGGTGCGCCAGCGCAGCAGGCGGCGGGTGAGCAGGGTGCACAGCCAGGACATCAGGTAGCCACTCAGGCCGATGCACAGTACGCAGACCACGATGATCTCCATGCGCGCCGCAGCTTCGGCGTTCATCATCAAGCTGCCAAGGCCGGCCCCGGCAGACAAAAACAGCTCGCTGCCCACCGAGGTTACCCAGGCAAAGGCCAAGGCTTGCAGTACCCCGGCGGCAATGCCTGGCAGTGCGGCGGGTAACAGGATCAGCCAAAGCTGCTGCCAGCGGCCGAGCATCAGCACCCGGGCCGCTTCGCGGTGTTGGCCAGCTACCTGACGCAGGCTTTCGAAGGTGTTGAGTACCATCGGGTACAACGCCGCCAAGCTCACGATCAGCAGCTTGGCGCCTTCGCCATTACCCAGCCACAGGGCGATCAGCGGGATCCAGCCCAGCATCGGCACCTGGCGCAAGGCATGGAACAGCGGCGCGATCAGGCGGTTGGCAGGTGTGGACAGGGCCATCAACGCACCCAGGCCGACCCCACCGACAATGCCGATGGCCAGACCGCTGCAGGTGCGTAACAGGCTGGCCCACAGGTTGATCAGCAACTCACCGCTGCCCAGCAGTTCGGCCAGTGCTGTGCCCACCTGCGCCAGCGGCACGAAGGCGTAGGCCCCGGCTGCACCTTGGCGCGAGGCGTACTCCCAGGCGCCGAGCAGCAATAGCGGCACTACCAGGCCACGCAAATCAGGTCGTTTCATCACAGCCTCCTCAACGGCTTTGCCAGGCGGACAAATGGCGTTCCACGCGTCGCAGGGTGAAGTCCAGGGTGAAGCCGATCAACCCCGTCAGCACTACCCCGACCATCACTACATCGATGCGCAACATCTGCCGGCCCATCTCGATCATCTGCCCCAGGCCGCTGTCGGCTGCCAGCAACTCGCACGCCACCAGCACTACCCAGGCGCGGGTCAGTGCCACGCGTATACCGGTGACGATCGCCGGCACCGCAGCGGGCAGGGCAATCCGCCCCACCAGCGTCGGCCAGCGCAGGCGGTATACCGCAGCCACTTCGAAATGGCTGCGTGGGATCGCGCGGATACCTTCGCAGGTGGCCAGTGCCACCGGGAAAAACGCAGTCTTGGCGACGATGACCACCTTGAAGGTTTCATCCACGCCAAACAGCAGCACGAACATCGGGATCAACGCGATGCTGGGCACCTGGCGCAGGGAGTGGAACAGCGGTGCGCAGTAGGCCTCCACGGTTTTCGACAACGCCAGCGCCGCGCCAAAGCCAAGGCCGGCCAGCGCGCCGCCGGTAAAGCCCAAGGCCAGCCGCGACAGGCTGCCGGCCAAGTGCTCTTGCAACTCGCCGGTGGCCAGCAGGTCGGTGAGGCTGTGCCATACCTCCAGCGGCGGAATAAGCAGGTTGGCCGGAAACAGCCCGGCATAGGCCACCACGGCCCAGCAGGTAAGCAGGGCCAGTGGGGAGATGAACCAGGAAAGACGAGAAAGCACGCGCATGGCTGGCCTTGGGAAAGCAGAGGGTAGAGGTGTATCGCAAGAGCTGTGCCAGGGGGCGCAAGCCCCGGATTGCGGCGCTGGAGGGGGAGGGTGATGCTCTAGCAGCAGCGAGGTGCTGCTAGAGCAGCAGTCAGTCAGCAGTATCGGTGCTGGATTCTTCGCGGGCTTGCCCGCTCCCACTGGATGGCACCCGTCTGCGAGCCTGTGCAGTACCTGTGGGAGCGGGCGAGCCCGCGAAGAAGGCAACCTGGTTTCAGCTTAGAAGTCGTAACTCACGCTGGTGTAGTAGAACGCCCCCTGCGCGCCCTCTGGACTGGTGATGGAGTACTTGGGCACGCCATACAGCTGTGCACCCTTCGCTTTGTCCGGGTGGCTGTCGAACAGGTTGATCGCGCCCGCCGACAACGTCAGGCCCAGGTCGAAGCGGTACGACACGTCCAGGTCGGTCACCCATTGCGGGCTGAAGGTCTGGTCCAGCGTCGGGTTGGCGGCGTTGCGGTTCTTCCATTCACCATAACGGCGCTGGGCGATGGTGACGCTCCAGCCGTCATACAGCCAGTTGGCACTGAGGGTCAGCTTGTCCTCGGGGGTGCCGTCTTCGATCAGCCCCTGGGTGTTGCGGCCGATAATCTGGCTGCCAGGGATGCCGCCCACATCATCCAGCCCGGTTATACGGGTGTTGTTACGCGCGTAGCCACCGTTGAAGTCCACGCGCCCCCAGCGACCTGCATCCAGCTGGTAATGCCCGGCCAACTCGAAGCCATCGGTGCGCGTGTCGGCGATGTTGGTATAGAACGCCGCGCTTTGGATGTTGGCGTAAGGGGTGCCGGCGAAGATCGGGCCCACCACCGATGCAGGCAGCTGGTCGGACAGGGTGATGCGGTTGTCGATGTCGATACGGTAGGCGTCGAGTGTGACCGAGGCGTTGGGCAACGGCCGCCAGACCAGGCCCACGGAGAAGTTGGTCGATTCCTCAGGTTTCAGCGCCTTGCCGCCAAGCAGGGCCGCTTCCGGGCTGTCGGCGCGCAGGGTGCGTTGCTGCACCTCGACCCAGTTGCCACTGCCTGGGGGCTGTTCCACCACCTGTACACTAAATGACGACAACCCGCTCTGCACCAGCGAAGGCGCACGGTAGCCGGTACTGGCGCTGGCGCGCGCGGCAATCTGCGGGGTGAAATCGTAGCGCAACGACAACTTGCCATTGGTGGTGTCGCCGAAGTCCGAATAGTGCTCGCTGCGCACGGCCACGCCGGCCTGCAACTTCTCGGTCAGCTGGGCTTCGACATCGAAGTAGGCACCGATCACGCGGCGGTCCAGTGACACGGCATCGACCTGGGTGATGCCCGAGTAGTAGCCAGGGATGCGTCGGCCGGTGATGGGGTCGATGGTATTGAACAGCGGCCCGTTGGACCAGCCGGCGGCGTCCCCTTCGCTGAGGTCGTAGTTTTCCTGGCGCCAGGCCAGCCCGGCGGAAACGGTCAGCGGCTTGAACAGCCAGTCGTTGGCGAAGTCGCGAGTCCAGTCCAGGGTCAGGTTGGTCTGGTCGGCTTCGCGGCGGCCGGTGTAGATGGTCGACGGGCTGGCGCTGCCCCAGCTGGGGTTGATGGCGTCGCGGTCGGTGGAGTCGACCCGGTTATTGCCGTAGTTCAGCGCCAGGTCGAATTTGCCCAGGGCCTGGTCCTCGAAGCGCAGGCCACCGGTGACGGCAAAGTCTTCCAGGCCGTAGCGGGTGACCGGCAGGCGGCCGTCCGGGTAGCGCGCCAGGGCTACGCTGCCGTAGTTATTGCGCAGCGTGGTGGGCGGGTCGAAGAAGTTCTCGGCATCCGTATTCTTGTGCGCATAGGTGGCAAAACCATAGGCGCTCAGCCCCTCGCTCAAACCCATTTCGGCGTTGGCGGTGAAGTTGTACTGGTCCGAGACATTGCCCGAACCCCAGCGCCAGTTGCGGTAGCGGTTGTTCTGCTCGCGCGCCGTGTCGATGCTGGTGGAGCCGGGGTAGAACAGGCGGTTGTCGTCGCGGGTGTCGCTGGCGGGGTCCTGGCTGCCGGCGTCGAAGGCCAGGGTCAGGAAGCCGTCGTTGGGCAAGGCAAAGCCCTTCCAGCCGCTGAGCTTGCGCTGCAGGCCATCGCCTTTCTTGTAGCCGCCGAAGCGGTAGCCGGCGTTACCGCCTTCGTCGCGCTCCTTGAGCACGATGTTGATTACCCCGGCAATGGCGTCCGAGCCGTACTGGGCGGCCGCGCCGTCGCGCAGGATTTCTACCCGTTCGATGGCCGACAGCGGGATCAGGCTAAGGTCCACGGCTGCCGCGCCACGGGCGTTGACCAGGCCCTGGCGGGTGACGTTGGCGCTGGTATGGCGGCGCTTGCCGTTGACCAGCACCAGCACCTGATCGGAAGCCAGGCCGCGCAGCGAGGCGCCCTGGGCGATGGAACCGGCAAAGGCGCCTTGGGGCGACTGCGGGAAGCTGAACGAGGGCGAAAGCGCGGTGAGTGCTGCGGACAGGTCGCTGGCGCCGGTTTCCTGGAGTTTTTCACCGCTCAGCACATCGACCGGGGCGGCGCTTTGCAGGGCGGTGACGTCGCTGCGATGGGTGCCGACCACGACCACGGTGTCGAGGCGGTCGGCGGGTTCGGCGGCGAATGCAGGCACGGCGAGGCCGGCGATGGCCAGGGCGATGGCGCTGGCCAAGGGGTTGTGGTGGGGCATGGGGTGTTCCTGCTGAATGATGTATTGGCAGTGCTGGCCCTATCGCCGGCAAGCCAGCTCCCACAGGTCCCTACAGGTTTCAGGCCCTGTGCTGCACCTGTGGGAGCTGGCTTGCCGGCGATAAGGCCCGAAAGGGCAACCTAGAACCGGCTGGTAACGCTGAGCCCGACGGTGCGCGGGTCGCCGTAGGTGATCACGTACTGCCCGGCGGTGCCGTTGGGCCGGCCGTGCACCTGGTAGCGGCGGTCGGTGAGGTTGTTGACGAAACCGGTCACGCTCAGCTTGTCGTCGTGGCTGAACCAGCTCAGGCGGGCGTTGGCCAACGTGTAGTGCGGCTGGCTGAGGGTTTCGTCGGCGCTGCTCTGGCGGTCGGCCAGGAAGTACTCCTTGTCACGGAAGCTCACATCGCCCCCTGCCACCAGCTTGCCGCCCACTTCCAAAGGAATGGTGTAGTCGGCTCCAAGCGACACCACGTTGCGCGGCGAACGCACGAAGCTGTTGCCGCTGTAATCGCCGGTTACCGCGCCAGTGGTGGGGTTGGTGTTCTTGAAGTCGGTGTATTCGGTGTCAAGGAACGACACCGCCGCGCGCAGGTGCAGGCGCTCGGTCGGCTGGCCTTCGATCTCCAGCTCCGCACCCTTGACCTTGCCCTTGGCGCCGTTGGTCAGTGCGGTGGTGAGCACGCCGTTGTTCACCGTCAGCAGGTTCACCTGGATGTCGGAGTAGTCGTAGTAGAAGAGGTTGGCGTTGACGGTCAGGCGGCGGTCGAACCACTCCGACTTCAGCCCCAGCTCATAGGCATCCAGCTCTTCCGGGTCGACCGTGGTGAGCTGCGCCAGGCTGGTCGACAGCCCGGTGTTGAAGCCGCCCGAGCGGAAACCGTGGGCGTAGCGGAAGAACACCCGCAGGTTGTCGTTGATGCGGTACTCGGGCGTCAGGTCGTAGGTCCAGGCTTCCCAGGTCTTGTCTTCCTGGCGATTGCCGTTGGTGCCCACGCCACCCAGCGGGACCAGCGGACCGTTGGCGGTGGCGCGGGTCAGTTGCACCAGGTCCAGGTCGATGTCCTTTTTCTCCTGCGTCCAGCGCAGGCCGCCAGTGACGCTGAAGTCGTCGGTGAAGTCGTAGGTCAGGTTGCCAAACAGCGCGTAGCTGTCGGTGCGGTGGTCGAAGCCCATGTCGCGGAACGCCGTGGTGCCCACCTGGTTCGAGCCGGTACCGTTTGGCGTCGGCCCAGGGGTGACCACCCGCTGTGCCGAGCTGTCGAGGTCTTCGTGGAAGTAATGCGCACCCAGCAGCCAGTGCAGCGGGCGGTCTTCCGGCGAGGCCAGGCGAAACTCCTGCGACCATTGGCGGTAGCTGTTGTCGGTGATCGACGCGCCGTTGACCTCGTAGGGGGTGTAGTCGGCGTCGCTGGTGGAGCGGTTGCGGATGTAGTCGTAGGCGCTGATCGAGGTCAGCGTGTAGTCGCCCAGGTAGTAGTTGAACGTCAGCGAGGCGCCGTCGTGGTCCAGGCGGTAGTCTTCGTTGACGTTCAGCGAGATGTCGCGGCCATGCGGGCGTTCGTAGCCGACGTTGTAGTAGCGGCCCACGGGCAGCGAACCATTGCTGCCGTCGCCCTTGAACTGGCGGCTGTGCACCTTGAGCAGGGCGTCCAGGTCGGGGTTGAGCTGGGCCAGGAACTGCAGGCGGATGGCTTTCTTGTTCACATCGCCATAGGTGTTGCCGTCGAAGTCGTTGTTCTGGAATCCGTCACGCTCCTCGGAATACAGCGCCACTCGCCCGGCCAGTTTTTCGTCCACCAGCGCGCCACCGATGGCACCGGTGACGATGCGTTCGTTCTTGCTGCCAAAGCCTACGGTGCCATAACCGTCGGTGTCGAAGGTGGGCTTCTTCGAGATCACGTTCACTGCACCGGCAGTGGTGTTCTTGCCATACAGGGTGCCTTGGGGCCCACGCAGAATTTCGATGCGCTCCAGGTCAAACAGCGGCCCGCCGCCGGCGATGGGGGCATTGAGGTAGACGTCATCGGCGTAGATGCCCACCGGGAAGACCGTAGCCGCGCCGGTGTCGCCGGTGCCCAGGCCGCGGATATACCAACGCGGGCGGCCGTCGCCGTCGGGGTTCTTGGCCGAGGCGTTGGGCACGAAGGTGGTGATGTCGCCCATCGAGCGCACGCCATCGGCGGTGATGCTGGTGCCTTTGATGGCCGATACGGCTACCGGTACTTCCTGCAACGTCTGCTCGCGGTGCTGGGCGGTGACCGTGACGGTTTCCAGGGCCGGTTCGGTTTTATTGTCTTCGTTGGCGGCGATGGCCTGGCTGCCGGTGCCGGCCAGCAGCAGCGCCAGGCTGATCTGGCGGGCCAGTGGATTGAGCTGGTGCATGGTGGATCTCCCCGTATGTAAAGCGTTGTTGGGGAGAGCTAGAGCAGGGACTGTGCCATGTTGTTAAGTTGTTGAAATATAAGGATTTTATTAAGAGTTTGAGGGGGTGTTGCAGATTGGGCAGCAGTGGGGTGCTGGGCGGGTGCTGCTGGGGCAGCAGTGGCGGGGCTGAGATTGTTGGGGCCGCAAAGCGGCCCCAACAATCTCAAACCGCCAACCGCGAAGTCGACCCGATCACGCTTTCAAGCACACGAAAATCAATCCACTCGCGCACATCGAAACGCCGTGGAATGAACCCCCACCTGAACAGGAACTCGGTAAAGTCCTGCAGCGCCTCGATCGAGCGGCTGTCCAGGGTAGTACGCAGGCGCCGATGCGCATCATCGCCATAGGCCGCCGCCACCCAGTACTCGCTGGTGTTCAGCTCGCGCGCCAGAAAGCGCCGGGTCTCCTCCGGGTTAGCCCAGGCCCACTGCTCGGTGCGTAGCACGGTGTCGACCAGCGTGCGGCTGGCATCGAAGTGGTTTTCCAGCAAGTGCCGGTCCACGGTCAGCGCGCGCGGGGTGCCGTTGTTGCTGCGGATCAGCGGGTCGGGGTGGCTGCCCGTGTCGACCACCACCCTCAGGCCGAACTCGTGGGCCAGGTGCACCGCATGCGCACCCTTGAGGAAGATGGCGTCGATGTCGCCACGCAGCAGGCCGATGAGCTCATTGTTGCGGCGGCTGAAGCGGCTGGTGTCCAGGCTCACTTCGGCGCCGTACAGGTGCTGCTTGGCATCGTCGCTGTAGGTGCCGCCGTAGGGGTAGTCGACCAATTCCACATCGGCTACCGCCAGGCCTTCGAGTTTCAGGGCGTTTTCCAGCCCGCGCAGGGCCTGGGCGCGGGTGAAGTCGATCTGTACGTTGGCCCACTTGGGTATGCCGAAGCGGCGGTTTTTCAGGTCGCGAATGCTGCGTACGCCGCTTTCTTCGGTGGTGAGGATCAACTGCACCTCATCGCTCCACGACAGCCCCAGCACGCGGGTCTCGACGCCGCTGGCGTAGGCCCAGATTGCCGGGATGTTACCGCCGTGGCGCACCGAGTTCTGCAGGTGATGGTCGTAGTGGGCTTCGCGCACCTCGCGTTCGCTGGACTCGCGCAGCGACTGGATATTGGTGCCAAATGGCGTAAAGGCCTCGGCCAGCCGCCCCGACTGCACGGCGATGCCGAGGCCGGTGGGCACGGGGCTGTGGGTGTACCAGAGCGTTTCCAGGGGCTTGGTCATGGGGTAACGGGTTTCCTGTCCATTTGGAGGGGGGCCAGCAGTTGGTCCAGTGGTTGGCGAGAGATCCAGTCGTGTACCTCGAAGCGCGCCGGGATGAAGCGCCAGCGCTTGAGGAACTCGACAAAGTCCTGCAAGGCGTCGATGGCCTGTTCTTCCAGGCGCGTGCTCAGGCGCAGGTGGGCGTCAGCGCCATAAGCCACTTGCACCCAGTACTCGCTGCTGTTGGTTTCCCGCGCCAGGTAGCGGCGGGTTTCGTCGGGGTGTTGGTGGGCCCAGCGTTCGGCGCGCAGCACTGAGCCGAGCAGGGTGCGCACCACCTGCGGGTGCTGCGCCAGCAGGTGGCTGTCCACCGCCAGGGTGCGTGGCGTGCCGTTGTTGCTGCGGATCAGCGGGTCGGGGTGGCTGCCTGTGTCGATCACCGTGTGCAGGGCAAAGGCGTGGGCCAGTTGCACGGCGCTGGCGCCCTTGAGGAAGACCGCGTCGACCTCGCCGCGCAGCAGGCCGGCCAGCTCCAGATTGCGGCCTTCGCTCTGGGTGCTGGACACCGGTGTGCCGGCCACGTTGCGCACCGGGCGGTCGCTGAAGGTGCCGTCGTAGCGGTAGTTGACCAGGTCCACGTCGCCCACTTGCAACCCTGCGAGCTTGAGGGCGTTTTCCAGCCCACGCAGTGCCTGCGCGCGGGGGAAGTCGATCTGTGCCGAGGCCCAGTCGGGCAGGCCGAAGCGGCGGCCCTTGAGGTCTTTTACGGTGTGGATGCCGCTGTCTGGGCGGGTGAGGACCAACTGCGCCTCATCGGCCCACGACAGGCCGATGACCCGGGTGTCGCGGCCCTGGGCGCGGGCCCAGATGGCCGGAATGCTGCCGCCGTGGCGTACCGAATTGAGCAGGCTGTGGTCGAAGTGCGATTCGCGCACCGCCTGCTGGTCGGCTTCACGCAGGGACTGCACCTGGGTGCCGAGGCCGGCCAGGTCTTCCTGCAGCCAGCCTTGCTGCACGGCAATGCCCAGGCCGGTGGGCACCGGACAGCGGGTGTACCACAGGGTATCGAGGGGTTGGCTCATGTTCAGCTCCGGTCGGGTTCAGGCGCTGGCCTGCAGAGGGGTGGTGGTGGCAGCCTGCTGCACCAGCGGCAACACTTCCTGGCCGATGCGCAGGGCCTCTTCCAGGTGCGGGTTGGCGGCGAGGATGAAGGTGCTGAAACCGGCATCGCGGTATTCGGCCAGGCGTTCGGCGATATTCTGATGGCTGCCCACCAGGCCTACGGTGGGGCCGGGCTTGGCCTTGGCGAAGCCGGCCCATAGGTTGCGCGCCAGGATCAGTTCGTCGAAGCCCTGCAAGCCTTGGTGATAGGCCGCCTGGCGTGCACCGCCGACAGAGTCCGAGCCGGTCACAAAGCCCTTGGCGCTGGCGCTGGCCTTGCCTTCCAGGCGCTCGAACTGCTGGCGCAGCTCGCGCCAGGCTTGTTCTTCGGTTTCGCGGGCGAACAGGTCGACACGCAGGCCGAAACGCACGGTGCGGCCCTGCTTGTCGGCCAACTCGCGCACGCGTTCGATATGCGGCTTGAGCTTGTCGATCGGCTCGGCCCAGTTCAGGTACACATCGGCGTGGCGCGCGGCCACGTCCAGTGCGGCATCGGAAAACCCGGAGAAGTACACGCCCGGTTTGCGTTCGTGTTGCAGGCCCGCCGGCAGGCTGCCGTTTTCCAGGCGGTAGATATCGCCTTCGTAGGAAAAAGTGTCCTGTGTCCAAAGGCCCTGGATCACGTCGAGGAATTCGCCGGTGCGCTTGTAGCGCAAGTCATGCTCCAGGAAGTCGCCATTGGCCCGTTGGCTGGCCGGGTTGCCGCCGGTGATGATGTTCCAGTCCAGCCGGCCACCGCTGAGGTTCTGCAGGATTGCCGCCTGCTGGGCGGCGTAGGCGGGCAGGGTCCAGGTGGCCTGGAAGGCGATCAGGAAGCGGATGCGCCGGGTTTCGCGGGCCAGCGCGGCGGCGGCTATCCACGGCTCCGGGCCGGTGGGCAGCAACGCGCCTTCGAACCCGGCCAGCTCGGCGGCCTTGGCGACCTGGGCGATGTAGTCGATGTAGCTGAAACCGTCAGCCTGGCCATCGGGCAGGCGGCCGGGGGCGATGTTGCCGGGGCGGTGCGCGGGGTTGCCGCGGTTGTGGCGGTCGGTGGACAGCTGCGGGCCGTCGGTGCCCAAGGGCAGGCGCCAGAAAAATTCGGTGGTCATGGGGGCTCCTGAAGGGGGAGTGTGTGCGGATGCGGAGGGTGGTGCAACGGCTGTGCCATGCGTGGTGCGTGGCCTGTAGGGCGGGGGTTTGAGAAGCAGACGGGGAGAGGGGTGCTGCTGTGGCAGCAGTGCGGCAGCAATGGATGCTGGGGTAGCAGCATGAACAGGCCCGGCCTCTTCGCGGGTGAACCCGCTCCCACAGGTACCTCACAGGTATTGAATGCTGTGGTGATCCTGTGGGAGCGGGTTTACCCGCGAAGAGGCCGGCAAGTCAGACTTCGATCTCCTCGGTTACAACCTCTCCAGCACTGCGCAGGTACGCGTCGTACAGCGCCGCATACGCCCCACTACGACCGATCAACTCGCCATGCGGCCCTTGCTCCACCACCTTTCCGTGCCGGACCACGGCAATCCGGTCGGCATCGCGAATGGTCGCCAGGCGGTGGGCGATGATGATCGCAGTCCGCCCCTGGCACAGCCTGCGCAGCGCGCGCTGGATACGTCGCTCGGTGTGCACGTCCACTGCCGAGGTGGCTTCGTCCAGCACTAGCACCGCCGGGTCGGCCAGGTAGGCCCGCACCAGGCACACCAGCTGGCGCTGGCCATGGCTCAGGTGTGCGCCCAGCGGGCCGACTTCGGTGTGGTAGCGCTGCGGCAGGCGCTCCAGTACCTCGTCGGCACCCAGCTCACGGGCGGCGCCCATCAACTGCGCATCGTCTGCGTGGGGCGCGGCCAGGCGCAGGTTGTCGAGGATGCTGCCACTGAACAGCACGTTGTCCTGCAGCACCACGCCCACGTTGCGCCGCAGGTCGTGCTGGGCCAGCGCACGCAGGTCGATGCCGTCCAGCTTCACGGCGCCGCGCTGCACTTCGTAGAAGCGCGTCAGTAACTGCACCAGGGTGCTCTTGCCATGCCCGGAGGGGCCGACGATGGCCAGCACTTCACCGGCGCGGATATGCAGGTCGAGCCCGTCGATCACCGGGCGCGAGCTGTTAGGGGTATAGGCAAAGCCGACCGCGTCGAAGTCCACCTGGCCGCGCGCCCGGGTCAGGGCGTGTGGCGCTGGCGGGTCGAGCACTTGTGGGCGGGTGTCGAGCAGCAGGAAAATGCGCTGGGCCGAAGCGCTGCCGGTGGCGTAGCGCTCGAACAGGTCTGACAGCTCTTGCAGCGGCCCAAGGAACAGGAACACGTAGAACAGGCTCTCGGCCACCTGGCCCACGCTGACCTTGCCCTCGGCCAGGCCATGAGCACCCACCAGCAACAGTACGGCCATGCCGGCGGTGCTGAGCAATGCGGTAAATGGGGCGAACCAGCCGGCGCGCAGGCTGCCGCGGATCAGCGCCTGGTTGAAGTCCTCCAGCAGGCGCCGGTAGCGTGCCTGGTTGGTCTGCTCTTGCCCGCATTGCTGGATCAGCCGCACCCCGCTCACACTCTCCACCAAGTGGGCGGTGAAGCGGCTGCGCTGCTCGGCCACCTTGGCCCAGTTGCGTTGCGACACGCGCTTGAAGCGCCAGGTGGCCACGGCCAACAACGGCACTGTGGCAGCCAGGCTGTAGAAAAAGCTGGGCTCGATACGCCACAGCATTACCGCTGCCAGGCCGCAGCGCAGCAGGGCGCCGAGTAGCTCGGGCGGCCCTTGCACCAGCAATGGCTCCAGCGCATCCACGTCACGGTCGGCACGGGAAATGATGCGCCCGGCGCGGGTCTGGTCGAAGTAGCTCACCGACAGCGCCTGCACATGGGCGAACACGTTCACCCGCAGGGCGTTGAGCACGCCGATCGCCGCGCGCCCGGCGATAAACTGCGATACCCCCGCCAGCAGAAAGCGCCCCAGCCAGCTCGCTGCCAACCCCAGGCCCAGCCACAGCACCAGGCGCTCGTCGAGCAGCCAGTGGTCGGCGCTGGGCACCAGGCCTTTGTCCAGCAGTTCACGCACGAACCACGGGCGCAGGAACACGGTAAATACCAGCAGCAGCTCGATGCCGATCACGGCAAGGATCTGCCCGCGAATGGGCTGCAACAGCGGCAGCAAGCGGTGGAACATGCCCCGGTCCAGCGCCTGGCGGGCCAAGCGCTGCTCGATGTCGATATCGCTGGCGGGGGTGTGCTGCGCATCAGTCATGGTCGATCCCCAGCAAGTCGCGGTAATGGGCGTTGTTCGTGCACAGCTCGGCATGGCTGCCGTTGGCAGTGATGCGGCCGTTTTCCAGCATCAGCACGCGGTCGGCCAGCAGCAGGGTGGAGAGGCGACTGGTGATCAGCAGCAAGGTCGGGCCTTGGCCGCTGGCGCTGTGCAGGCGCCGGATGTTGTGCAGCACCTGGCGTTCGCCCAGGGCATCCAGGGCGCTGGTGGCGTCGTCCAGGCAGAGGATGTCGGGTGCACCGAGCAGCGCCCGGGCCAGGCACAGGCGCTGGCGCTGGCCGCCGGACAGGGTCACGCCGCGGTCGCCCAGCGGGGTGTCCAGGCCGTGGGGCAGGCGCTCCAGCACATCCTCGGCGGCGGCCAGGCGCAATGCTTCACGCAACTGGGCGTCGCTGGCCTGCGGTGCGGCCATGCGCAGGTTGGCGGCCAGGCTGTCGGAGAACAGAAAGCTTTCCTGCGGCAGCACTTGCACGCGGCGGCGCAGGTCGGCCAGGTCGAGGTCGCTCACGTTGTGCCAACCGGCAGTGTCGCTACCGACCTGCACGCTGCCGTGCTGTGCATCGGCCAAACGTGGCAGAAGGCTGGCCAGCAGGCTTTTGCCGGTGCCGGTGGCGCCGACCAACGCCACCACTTCACCGGGCAGCAGGGTTAGCGAGCAGCCCTGCAGGACAGGCCGGCCAGCCTCTGCCGCACTGACCTGCACCTGGTCAAGCTTCAGCCCCAACGGCCCCGCAGGCAGGGTGGCATGGCCGCCGACAATGGCCGGGCGTTCGTCCAGCAGTTGCCAGATGCGTTCGGCGCTGGCGCGGGCATCGGCGAAGGTCTGCATTACCCGGCCTATGCCTTCGATGCGGAACACCAGCGTGGTGGCCACCAGCAGCGAAGTGACCAGCTCGCCGATGCCCAGCGCGCCGGCTGCCACGCGATGGGCGCCGTACACCAGGATCCACACATGCCCCAGCGCCACCACCGCCTGCGGCAGCGGAATGCGCGAACTGGCGTAGGCCAGGGCGGCGCGGGCATGGCCGGTGAACACCTCCACCTGCCGGGCGAAGCGGGCAATGCGCTGCTGTTCCAGGCCAAAGGCCTTGATCACCCGCACGCCACCGATGCCTTCGGCGAGGTCCTGGCTGACCTGGTCATAGGCGGCGCCCACGGCGCGGTCGAGGGTGACCAGGCGATCGGTCTGCACCACGAACAGCCATAGCCCGGCGCCGGTCAGCAGCAGTGGCACCAGCCCCAGCAGCGGGTCGTACCAACTCAGCAGGCCCACCGCGACGATCACCACCAGCGGGGTTTCGATGATCTGCCGCCAGAAGGTGATCAGCGCGTCGCGCACTTTGTCGGCATCGCGGGTGGTGCGGGTGACCAGTTCGCCCATGCCGTGCTGCCAGTGGTAGCCCAGGTGCAGGCGCTGCACCTGGCTGAGGATGCGTTCCCGCAGGCGCGTGAGCAGGGCCTGGCTGAGCACCAGCGACAGCACGGCGGCGGCGTATTGCAGCAGGCCGCGGCCCAGGGCGATGGCCAGCAGCAGCCACAACCAGTGCCAGGCCACGCTGGCGTCCAGGCTGCCGTCGGCCAGGCGCAGCACGGCGCGGCCGGCGCTGACATCATCGACCGCATGGCCGATCAGCCACTGTTGCCAGGCCAGGCCGAGGTTGCCGGCGATGTACAAGGCAGTGACCAGAGCAAAGCGCCAAGGCATTTCGCGGTAGATGGCCAATGCCCGAAGAAGCGGGTGGTTCATGTAAATGCTCGATCCGAATGCGACCCCGCCCTTGTAGGAGCGGCCTTGTGTCGCGATAGGGGCGCAAAGCGCCCCCTCCCAAACCCGGCTCAGCGGCGGGTAGCGCCCTGGCTCTCCTTGGCATTGAGCACCGCCGTGTACTCCCCCGGGTCGGCCCCGTTCAGGTAGTAGTTGCCCACGTTGTGCAGCCGCCAGCGGATCGGGTCGTGGGTGGTGTGTACCCGGGCATTGCGCCAGAAACGGTCGAGGTTCCACTTGCTCAGCGAAGCGCTGGCCCCCAGCAACGAGAACAGGTCGCTGGAAATCTTCAGCGATGCCGCATCGGAATGCGCACGGGCGGTAGCTACCGACAAGATCAGCTCATCCTGCAACGTCTTGTTCTCCGGGTCGCGCTCGTGTTCGTCGAACACCCGCGCCGCTTCGCGCAGCACCGACTCGGCGCCGCGCAGCGCCACGGCATACTCACCGATCTGGCGAATGACATGCGGCTCGTCACTGGCGCGCTCGACGCCGCTCTCCACCCAGGCCCGGGCATGCTCGCGCAGGTACTCGACAGCGGCCTGCAAGGCGCCAGCGGCGATGCCGGTGTCGATGGCGGCGTGGAGGATCTGCGGGAAGGTCAGGCCAGTGCGCTTCATCGGCCCGGCACGGCGGGTCAGGTAGCGCTCGTCGAGCACGATGTTGTCAAAATTTACCGTACCGCTTACCGAGTTCTGCTGGCCGAAGGCTTGCCAGTCATCGATCAGGGTCAGCCCGGGAGTGTCGCGATGCAGCAGCACGCCGACGCCGCCGTCTTCGCTGGCGGCGGTCAGCGAGATCCACTCGGCCAGGTAGGAGCCTGTGGAGTAGAACTTGCTGCCGTTGAGTACCCACTGGCCATCGGCGCGGCGCTCGACGCGGGTCTTGAGGGCGAATTTGTTCTTGCCGCCGACTTCGGCCAGGGCGTTGCCGAAGCGCTTGCCAGCGAGCACGTCGGCAATCAGCCGGTCGCGTACTTCATCGGGGTAGCCGGTAAAAATGCCGCGCAGCATCACGTTGTGAATTTGCAGCAACTGGCCGACACCGCCGTCGGCAGTGGAGACCAGGCGCACGGTTTCGACCACGGTCTGTACCGAGGCACCGAGGCCGCCGAACTGGGCGGGCACAGCAATGGCGGTCAGGCCGCTGCTGGACAACAGCTCGGCCTGGCGGTGGGGGAGTTGGCCGTTGTTGCGCGGGTCGGCGGCCAGTTCGGCGATTTGCGCGGCGACCTGGCGGGCGGTTTCGATGGCTTCGGTTTCGCTGGTGAGGCGGCGGGCAGGGGAGGGTTCTATGGCACTCATGGTGGGGTCTCGAATTGTCTGAAGGGCCAGTGCGCCTGTTTCGCGGGCTTGCCCGCTCCCACAGAGGCTGCGGTCCCAACATCCTGAGCAATATCTTTGCCACCCCTCCTCAGACCGCATCCTGCGCGGCTTTCACAGCATTTTGCTGCCTCAGCAGCAGTCATGTTGCTGATCTGGCAGCACCCCGCCCGCAATCCTGCTCCCAGCCAAGCACTCAACCATCTGGCGAAACAACCAAACCCAGGTAAATCAAGGCCTCCAGCGGTTGGCACGCACACTGCAATGGTGCTTGCACGACGCCCAAGGAGCCCCCCATGACCTTCGCAACCCCCACAGCAAAACGTTTGGCAGACGACCCCTCCGCCCTGGAACGCATCTGGTTCACCCGCTGCCCGGTGCCCACCGCCTCAGGCCTGGCCTACAAGCTCGGCTGGCTTGAGCAAGAGTTCGCCGCCGATGGCTTGCCTGTCTCGACCCTGCAGGAGGCCCGTCAGCTTGGCCATCACCACTACGATCACCAGCTGCCTGGGCTGTTTCGCGAAGGCGGGAATGTGCCGGCGCTGGCAGCACGTGCGGCCGGCTCGCCCAGCCGGCTGATCGGCCTGACCTGGATCGAGGAATGGCAAACCATCCTGGTCCGCCCGGATTCCGGCATCCGCAGCGCCGCCGACCTGCACGGCAAACGCCTGGCGCTGCCGGCCTGGGGCGACAGCCGGCCGGGCAGCATTGCCCGGGCCATGAGCCTTCACGGTTACAAAGGCGCCCTGGCCTCGGCAGGCCTGCACCTGGATGACGTGCAACTGGTGGAAGTGGCCCTGCTCGACCAGGCCAGTGCCGCCACCCCGGAGCTGGGCTTGCAGCGGCTATGGTCGGGGCTGGAATACCTGGCGCGCGGTGAAGTCGATGCCGTGTACGTGAAGGGCGCGGCAGCAGCCGACGCCGCACGCCGGCTGGGCCTGGTGGTCGGCGTCGACCTCGACCTGCTGCCCGACCCACGCCACCGCATCAACAACGGCACCCCGCGGCCGATTACCGTGCATCAACGCCTGCTCGACAACCATTTCGACCTGGTGGTGCGCTTCCTTGCCCAGACCTTGCGTGCCGCCGAGTGGGCAGCCGGCAACCGCGACGCGCTCAACCGCATTCTCGAAGAAGAAACCCGCGCGGGCAGCCAGGGCGTGGCCGAGGCCTACCGCGGTGACTTCCACACCACGCTGGCGCCGGACCTGTCCGCACAGCGGCTGGCCTTCCTCGGCACACAAAAAGACTTCCTGTACCTGCACGGTTTCCTCGAAGCCGATTTCGACATCGCCGACTGGGTCGACCCGCGGCCTCTGCAAGCTGCCCATGAACTGCTGGCCCAACGCCGCCCCTGACCTGACTGGAGATTGAACATGACCGTACTGATCAACGAACGCCCCGTCACTGCCGAACTGCAAGCCTTCATCGACCAGGTAGTGGCCGAAGCCGAAGCGGCCTTCAGCGTATTTCGCGAAACCAACACCATCACCGCCAATGGCACGGTCGGCTTCATCGAGCGAGTGCCGGGTGAAGAGCTGCTGGTGTCGGTGAACTACGGCGGGCCGTGGAACCACCGCAAGCCGCTGCAGGCCACCGTCACCGACTTTGCCGGCAACGTCATCGTCGGCAAGGGCAAAGGCGGCCTTGGGCGTTATACCAAGCTGTTCCAGACCCACGCCGATGTCACCACCGTGTCGCACGTGCACAGCCCGTACCTGGGTGCCTGGGCGCAAACCCACCGCACCTTGCCGTTCCACTACGTGCCGGTGCAGCGCTACCAACTGGCCCGCGAGCTGCCGGTATACATCGACCGGCGCCAGGCCGAGGTGGACTTTATCCTCGACAAAATCGCCGAGAACCCGTTCAACCTGGCCATTCTGGAAGCCAACGGCGGCTCCACGGTGTGGGGCAAGCAGGGGCTGCGGGCCACGGCGGAGTTCATCCTGTTGCTGGAGGAGGGCGCGCAGATCCAGTTGCTGGCCGATGCCCTGGGCGGGTCGCGGCCTTACGGGCCGGGGGTGTTGACCCAGCAGTGGAAGATGAGCGGGTTGTACGACCGTGCGACCGAACTGGGCTTGGTGCCAGGCATCGATCGGCGCAACTGATGCGATCGCTGGGGGCGCTTTGCGCCCCTGTCGCGACACAAGGCCGCTCCCACAAGGGCCTGCGTACGCCGACCAATGTGGGAGCGGCCTTGCGTCGCGATAGGGCTGCGCAGCAGCCCCAGAGGCCTGCCCTCAAACACCTCATCTGAAAAGGACCCAGCCCATGGCAGTAAAAATCCTCTGGTACCTCACCACCCCCGACGGCCCCTATCCCTGGGAGCCCGAAGGCCGCTGGCACACCGATTTCGAACACCTCAAGCAACTGGCCATCGCCGCCGACCGCCTGGGCTACTACGGCTCGCTGCTCGGCTCCAGCCCCAACGAAAGCCTGGCCGTGTCGGCAGCGCTTATCGACGCCACCAAGCGCCTGCGCTTTCTGGTCGCCCAGCACCCGGGCGAGTTGTCGCCAGCGGTGTTGGCCAAATGGGCGCTCACCTTTGACCAGTTCTCCAACGGCCGCCTGCTGTTCAACGTGGTCAACGGCAATGACGCCGGCCTGGCCACATTGGGCGTGCATTACCCGCACGACGAACGCTACGACTTCAGCCTGGAATACTGGCGCGCCTTCCAAAGCTTCTACGCGGGCGAAACGGCGGGTTACGACGGCCGCTACGTCAAGCTGTCACCCCGTTCGCCCGCCGCAGCCCATCACCCGCTGGGTGGTTGGCACCCACCCAAGCAAAAGCCCGGCATCCCGCTGTGGGGCGCCGGTACTTCCGCACCGGGCGTAGCCCATTCGGTGCAGTTGCTGGACGTGTACCTGAGCTTCGCCGACACCCCGCAAAAGCTTGGCGACAAGTTCCGCCGGGTGGCGGCCGAGGCGGCGAAGATCGGCCGTGAGCTGACCTACGGCACCCGCCTGCAAGTGATCGTGCGCGAAACCGAGGAAGAGGCCTGGGCCCATGCAGAGCGCCTGTTGCAGCGCACCTCGCTGGCCACCGCGCGCGCGGCCATCGAACGCCAGTTGCCTGCCGGGCAAGCCTTCGACAGCTACGTCAGCGACGACCCGCGCATCCAGCGCAACCTGGACAGCATCCGCGCCGGGCGCCTGCCCACGGCCCGCGAGCTGGAAATCTACCCCAACGTCTGGCTGGGCCCCAGCCTGTTCGGTTTCAACATCCTCGGCCCTGCAGCCGGCACTTACCTGGTCGGCAGCGCCGAACAGGTCGCCGAGCGCATCCGTGAATACGAGGCCCAGGGCACGTCGGCATTCATCCTGTCAGGCTTCCCGCTGATCGATGAGGCGCACCGGGTGGCAGACCTGCTGTTCCCGCTGCTTGACCTGGACCATGGCTTCGAGGTGCCGCGCCTGGGCGCAGTCAGCAAGCCCGGCGTGGCGCAACCGGCGTAAGGAGAGGGTGATGAGCGAGCTGTTTTCGCGCCGGGTGTTTCTCGGCAACAGCCTGGCCGTTGGCGGCAGCCTGCTGATCGGCGGCGGGCTGCTCAGTGGCTGCGACAGCGGCGTGCCGGCAGCCGCCAGTGCGGCGCTGCCGGGCACGCCGTTGCGCGGTGGGCGCTTGCGGGTGGGCATTATCGATGGCGACCAGGCCGGCAACCTTGATGCGCACAAGCCGGTGGGTGGCGGCATCATCCGTGGCTGGGCGCTTTACGCCAAGTTCTGGGAATGGAACGCCGACGTCAGCACACGCCTGGCACTGGCCGAGTTCGCCGAGCCGAATGCCGACGCCAGTGCCTGGACCATCCGCCTCAAGCCTGGGCTGGAGTTTCACCACGGCAAAAGCATCACCGCCGACGACATGCTGTTTTCCATCCTGCGCCTGACCGACCCGCAACTGGCCTCGCCCTTCGCCGGGCTGGTCGGCGCTATCGATCGGCAGGCCCTGCGCAAGCTGGACGAGCGCACTGTCGAAATACGTTTCAAACAGGGGCAAAGCTTCTACCCGCTGGACGAAACGTTGATCAGCTTCGGCGGCATCGTGCCCACCGACTACCACCCCGTGACCAACCCGGTCGGTGCCGGGCCGTATCGGCTGAAAAGCTTCATACCTGGCCAGCGCTCGCTCTATACCCGTTTTGAAAACTACTACAAGCCTAACCGCCCCTATGCGGACGAGCTGGAAATCATCGAGTTCAAGGACCAGGTGTCGCGAGCCGCAGCGCTGCGCGCCGGTCAGATCGACGTGGCCAGTGGCGTGCAGGCCGAGCACAGCGCGTTGCTCAAGGCCGACCCACGGCTGCGCCTGTATGCCTCACCGAGCACCTCGTTCACCGGCTTTAACCTGAACCTGGCCAAGGCGCCGTTCCAGGACGTACGGGTACGCCAGGCATTTCGCCTGCTGGCCGACCGCCAGGAACTGGTGGCACGCGGGCTCAATGGCTTTGGACGGGTGGCCAACGATCTGTATTCGCCCCACGACCCCACCTACAACCACGCCATTGCCCAGCGCCCATACGACCTGGACCAGGCCCGCTCGCTGCTGCGCCAGGCGGGGCAGGACGATTTGCGTGTGGAACTGACCACCACGCCAGGGCCTGGCGTCAACGCCGCGCTGGTGTTTGCCCAGCAGGCCCTGAAGGCCGGGGTGCAGGTGAAGGTCAATCAAGTGGACGGCTCGGTCTTCAACGGCCCGCAACGCGAGCAATGGCAGCTGTCACCGGGGTCGACCCCGGCGCGCGGCTTTCTTGCCTCGGCGCTGCACAACGATGCGCCGCAGGCCATCTACAACCGCAGCAACTTCCACGACCCGCGCTTTACCGAACTGTTCCAGCAGGCCCTGGCCCAGCCCGACCTGGCGCGGCGCACGGCCTTGGTGCATGAAGCCCAGGCCATCCAGCATGAACGTGGCGGGTTGCTGATCTGGGGCTTTTCCGACGTGCTCGATGCGGCGTCGTCCAAGGTCGGCGGGCTTGCCCCGGAACAGACCACCTTCGCCTCCTGGCGCTTTGACGAACTCTGGTTGAACCCCAATGCCTGATCCTCGACACACGCCCCGCACGCCGGCCTGGCTGGCCTGGTTCATCGGCCGCCTCGGTTACGGGTTGCTCACGGCCTGGGTGATCAGCCTGGTGGTGTTCATCGCCACCCAGGCGCTGCCTTCGGACCCTGCGCGGGTGATTCTCGGCCCGGATGCGCCGCTGGAAAGCATCCTCACCCTGCAACGGCAACTGGGCCTCGACCAGCCGATCCTGGTGCAGTACCTGCGTTGGCTGGGCGCAGCATTGCGCGGGGACCTGGGTACTTCGCTGGACTCACAGGTACCGGTGGCGCAGCTGCTGTTCGGTCGCATGGGCCATACCCTGGCACTGCTGGTGGGGGTGTTGGCGCTGGTGGTGCCGGTGGCCCTGCTGCTGGGGGTGAGCCTGGCCCTGCGGCGTGACAGCCGGCTGGACCGCTGGGGCCTGTCGGCGCTGATTCTGCTCAAGGCCACGCCGGGCTTTTTGCTGGCCATCGGCCTGGTGCTGCTGTTCTCCATGCCGGGCATGGGCTGGCTGCCGGCGGTGTCGATCCTCGACCCGCAGTTGCCGTTGTGGCGGCAGTGGCCGTCGCTGGTGCTGCCGGTGCTGGCCCTGAGCCTGACGGCGCTGCCGTACCTCACGCGCATGGTGCGGGCCTCGATGATCGAGGCGCTGGAGTCCGAGTATGTGATCGCCGCGCGCCTGCGGGGTGTCCCCGAGCGGCGCATCGTCTGGCGGCACACGTTGCCCAATGCCCTGACCCCGGCGATTCAGGGCGTGGCACTGACCCTGCGCACACTGGTCGGCGGCGCGCTGCTGGCCGAGGTGATCTTCAGCTACCCGGGCATCGGCACAGCATTGAACGCGGCGATCCAGATGCGCGACCTGCCGATGATCCAGGGCGTGGTGCTGGTCATTACCCTGGCGGTGGTGCTGATCAACCTGCTGGCCGACCTGCTGACCGTATTGCTCACCCCCAAGCTGCGCACGGCGCGCCGGGTGCGGATGATCCGCCGTATCCGGCGCGGCATCCGCCCCTGGTGGCGACGTGCACGCAGCACCCCTGCCCAGGAGGCGACCCATGATTGAATCCCGTTGGCTGGCCGACCCCCAGGTGCGGCGTGGCGCTGTGATCACCTTGCTGGTGGCGCTGCTGGCCGCTTTCGGCCCCTGGCTGGCACCTCATGCGCCCACGGCAATGGTCGGGCCGGTGTACGGCCCCCCGGCTGCCGGGGCACCGCTGGGGCACGATTTTCTGGGCCACGACCTGCTCTCGCGGTTGCTCAGCGGTGGCCTGTCGGTGCTGTGGATGTCGGTGGCAGCAGCCACCCTCGCATTGCTGGTTGGCGGCAGCCTGGGCCTGTTGGCCGGTTTCTCGCGCAGGCGCCTGGACCAGGCGATCAGCTGGGCGGCGGACGTATCGCTGGCGTTCCCGGACCTGATCCTGGTGCTGCTGATCGTGTCCATGCTCGGCCGCGCACCGTGGCTGATCGTGCTGACCGTGGCCATCGCCTTTACCCCGGGGGTTGTCCGCCTGGCCCGTGGCAGTGCCGTGGCGGTGGCCGGGCAGGAGTACGTCGAGGCGGCGCAGATGATGGGGTACCCGCGGTGGCGCATCCTCTTTCATGAAATCCTGCCGAACATCCTCACGCCGCTGTTGGTGCATTTCGGCAACATGCTGACCTGGGCGGTGGGCATGCTGTCCGGCTTGAGTTTTCTGGGCTACGGGGTGGCACCGCCGGCGGCGGACTGGGGTTTGATGATCAACGAAAACCAGGCCGGCCTGCTGGTGCAGCCCTGGGCCGTGCTGGCACCTGCATTGCTGATCGGGGTGTTTGCCTATGGCACCAACATCCTGGCCGAAGGGATTGGCCGGGCCAGTGCAAGGATTGGGGAGAAGCAGCCATGAGCGCGCTGTTGAATGTGGCAAGTGAAGTGTTGCAGGTCAGCGACCTGCGGGTAGAGCTGGCCGGGCAGGTCGATGTGCTGGCCGAGGTGTCGTTCAGCCTTGCAGCAGGCGAAATTGTTGGCCTGGTGGGCGAGTCCGGCTCGGGCAAGACCACCCTGGCCACGGCGTTGCTGCGCCATGCCCGGCAGGGTGCGCGCATTGTGGGCGGGCAAGTGGTGGTGGCCGGGCAGTCGCTGCTCGAGCTCGAAGGCGAGGCCTTGCGCCTGGCCCGTGGCGGGCTGGTCGGCTACGTAGCCCAGGACCCGGCTACGGCGCTGAACCCGGCGTTGCGCCTGGGGGCCTTGCTGGGTGAAACCCTGTTGGCGCACCAGCCTGCGCTGTCGCGTGCGGCTGTGCGCCAGCGCATCGGCGAAACCCTGCTGGATGTGGGCCTGCCCGATGACGACGGCTTCCTGCGGCGGTTTGCGCATCAACTGTCTGGCGGGCAGCAACAGCGGGTGATGCTGGCGTTGGCGTTTGTCTTGCGGCCCCGGCTGATCGTACTCGACGAACCTACCACCGCACTGGACGTTACCACCCAGGCCCATGTCCTGCAGACCCTCAAGCGCCTGTGCCGTGACCAAGGTGTGGCGGCGCTGTACGTCACCCATGACCTGGCGGTGGTGCGTGACCTGGTCGACCGGGTGATGGTGATGTACGCCGGGCGGCTGGTGGAAGTGGCCGGGCGTGAGGCGTTGTTCCGCGCGCCGTCGCATCCCTACACCCGCGCTTTGCTCGCGGCCATTCCCGACATTGCCCGGCGCCAGCCGTTGCAGGCGATTGCCGGGCATGCACCGGCACCGGGGCAGCGCCCGGATGGTTGTGCGTTTACGCCGCGTTGCGGCAGGCGTCGTGCAGAGTGTTCAGTGATCGAGCCGTCGTTGCTGGCGCATGACGGCGGGCATCGGGTGGCTTGCCTGGTGCCGCACCGAGAGCCGCTGCCCATTGGTGAGGTGGCTGCCGAGGCCGCTGCTGCGCCGGGCGAAGCGGTGTTGCTGGAGGTCTGCGGGCTGGATGTCGCTTACGATCGCCAGGTGCTGTTCGATGTTTCCCTGCGGGTGGGCCAAGGGGAGTGCCTGGCGCTGGTGGGCGAGTCGGGTTCGGGCAAGACCAGCCTGGCCAGGGCCATTGCCGGGCTGGGCGAAAACGTTCAGGGGCAAATGAGCTACGCCGGCGAGCCTTTGGCGTTTGCCGCGCGCGCACGCGATGCCCGGCTGCGTCACCAGATCCAGTATGTGTTCCAGAACCCCTATCGGGCGTTGAACCCAAGGCAGACGATAGGGCAAACGCTCAGCGCGCCGTTGGCGCACTTTTTCGGGGTACGCGGTGGTGAAGCGCGCGAGCGGGTCGAGGCCGTGCTGGAGCGGGTGTCGCTGCCGGCGCGTGTGGCCGGTTTGTATCCGCATAGCTTGTCCGGTGGAGAACGCCAGCGTGTGGCGATTGCCCGGGCGTTGATCTGCGAGCCGAAGTTGCTGGTGTGTGACGAGATCACCTCGGCGCTGGATGTGTCGGTGCAGGCGTCGATACTGGCCTTGCTGCAGCGCCTGCAGGGGGAGGGGCTGACCTTGTTGTTCGTCACCCATGACCTTGGGGTGGTGCGGGCGATTGCCGACCGTGTGCTGGTGTTGCGCCAAGGGCGGGTGGTGGAGCAGGGTATTGCCGATCAGGTGCTGGGGCGACCGGTTGATGCTTATACCCGCACGCTGGTGGAGCATTCGCCCAGCCTTTCGACAGGCTGATTTCCTGCGTGTCGTGCTTTCTGTAGGAGCGGCCTTGTGTCGCGAAAGGGCTGCGTAGCAGCCCCAGGATTTCAGCGTCAACTGTTGGATTGCCGGGGCCGCTTTGCGGCCCTTTCGCGACACAAGGCCGCTCCTACAGTGATTGCGTGCACATGCTGCGTATTCACCCCACAAACCGGGCCTGGCGCCTCCGCACCTCCTCGCGCACCGCCGGAATCACCCAGCGCCCGTAGTCCACCGTGTCATACAGCGGGTCATAGCCCCGGTTGAGAAAGGTGGTCACCCCAAGGTCGACATAATCGAGCAGCGCCTGGGCCACGGTCTCCGGCGTGCCCACCAGCGCGGTGGTATCGCCATAGGCACCCACCGCAGTCGCGGTCGGCATCCACAACGCCCGATCATGTCGGTCGGCACGGGCGGCGGCGGCCAACAGGCGTTCAGAACCGGTGCCCTTGATGCGTTTCTGCCAAGGGCTGTCGGCCGCAAATTGCGGGTTGGCCTTGATCTGCGCGAGGATCTGTTCGGCACGCTGCCAGGCCTGCTCCTCGGTGGCACCCAGGATCAGCCGCACCGACAAGCTGACCCTTGGCGCCGCCACGCCTGCGGCGTTGGCGGCAGCCTTGAGTTTGCCGATCTGCTCGGCGACGCCGCTCAGCGGCTCACCCCACAGGGCATACAGATCCGCATGTTTGACGGCGATCTGGTAGGCGATGTCGGACGAGCCTCCGAAGGAAATCGGGATATGCGGCTGCTGCAGCGGCTTCACCGGTGAAAAGGCACCCTTGATGTTGAAGTAGCGGCCCTCGAAGTCGAACGGCTCCTCCGCCGTCCAGGTGCGACGGACAATCTCCAGGTATTCGTCGGCACGCCGGTAGCGCTCGGTCTTGTCCAGCAGGGTGTCCCCCTCCTGCGGCTCGGCGGTGATACCGGTGATTGCATGCAGGCGGATACGCCCGCCGCCGGTGGTGTGGTCGAGCGTGGCGAATGCCCGTGCGGCCACCGTCGGCGCGGCCAGGGCCGGGCGGTGGGCGATCATGAAACCCAGGCGCTCGGTGTGCGCGGCAGCATAGGCGGCTATCTGCAGGCTGTCGGCGCTACCAGGGCCGCTGGCGATCAGCACCCGGTCGAACCCGGCATGCTCGTGGGCGCGGGCGTGGTGACGGATGAACGGCAGATCGAAGTCCGGTGTGCGTACGCCACGGGTCTCGGACCACTGGCGGGGGAAAATCATGCCGACAAATTCAATGGACATGGCGAAGGCCTTTCAGGTTGAGGAGGAATCAGAATTGGTAATCGACCTGGGCCAGCAGCGTGCGGCCCGGCATCGGTTGCAAGAAGGTGTTGGTGGAGCCGGCCAGGCCGCTGACGAAATTCAGCTCGTCGGTAACGTTGAGCATGCGCACCGTCACGCCCCACTGCGGCTGGCGGTAGTACACGGCAAGGTCGAGGTTGTATTCGTCTGGCACTTTTACCGTCTTGCTCAGGTTCAGGTACCAACTGCTGGTCCACCAGCCGGAAAGCTCGACGCCAAACCCTGAGTCGAAGCGGTAGTCGACATACCCGCCGGCGTTGTATTCGGGGATCTGCACCGCATCGAACTTGCCGGACGGGCGCTGGTTCAGGCTGTTGTTGTCGCCGAATACGGTGCCGTTGTCGGGGATGAAGCCGGCCGAGGCGAACCCGGCCTGGCTGGTGAACTCGTTGTAGGCGCTGATGCGGCTGAGGTTGAGGCCGCCACGCAGGTGCTGGTCCTGGTAGCGCAGGGTCGCTTCCCAGCCTTTGACGATCAGCCGGGCAATGTTGTTGTTGCTGTCCGGCGACTGGTCGCGCGCCTGTTTGTAGGCAGCCAGGGTGAAGAACAGCTGGTCGGGCACAGCCTCCACTTTCAACCCGACCTCATGCAACACGCTCAGGCTCTCGAAGGCCAGCGGGTTGAGCTGGTTGGCCCCCGTGCCGCTGCCCCAGCCCAGGCCGTTGGTGAAGAAACCGGTATTCACCGCCAGCGAGCGGTCGAAGGTGTAATACAGCGTGCTGTTCTCGGTGGGTTTGAAATAGGGGCTGACCTGCACCGAGAACAGCCGGTAGTTGTCTGAGTCCTTGCGCGGGTTGCCACCGGGCAGCACAAAGGGGTTTTCGATACGCGCGTCGATCCAGCTGCGGCTGGCACCCACGTTCAAGCCCATGCGTTCGCCCAGGCGCAGGTTGTGCTGGCTGAACAGGGTCTTGGTGGTCCAGGTGCTGTCGGCGGTGTAGGGCGCCACCGATTCGGCATACAGGCCATGCCCGGCCGGGTACATGGCGGGCAGGTTGAGCCAGCCGTAGTAGTTGGAAAATTGCGGCACGCCGGGTTGGCCGATCCAGGCAGCGTTGCCACCGGCGGGGCTGCGGCCGCTCAGGCCGAGCAGGTCGCCGGGGTTCTTCAAGGTGGGGTCGAGGGTCAGGTCATAGGCGTTGATGGTGCTGCCGAAGCTGTTGTTGGCGGCGATCGACTCGTTGCGCTCGCGGCGGTAGATCAGCCCGGTGTTGCTGTCGTCGATCAGGGTCAGGTCGCCCAGCTGAAATTGGCCACGGGCGCGGAATTCGAAGCGGTTGTCGAAGATGTCGTCCTTGCCCTGTACCTGGAACGCCCCGACGGCATCGGTGGTGTCGGTGGAGTGCTGGTAGAAGGTGCTGTTGGCCAAGGTGATCGACGGGGTCAGGTCGCCTTCGACGCGCAGCTGCGTGGTAAAGCGCCGCGAACGGTTTTCGTCCTGCGCGCGCTGGCCGGTTTGTGACGATAAGGAGGTCAGGCCGTTGCCCGCCAGCGACGGGTCATAGACCCAGCCACGCAGGCTGCCGGGGTTGGCCTGGGTGTTGGGCGACGCGCCCTGGAGGCTGCCGTTGACCACCTGGTACTGGCCCTGGGCGTTGCGCTGGCGCTGCACCCAGCCCAGGACCTGGGCATCGGCAGCGCCGGAGGACAGCACTGGCGACCACAGGGCATTGCCGTTCTGGATGATCGGCGTGGCACGGCCGGCGGAGTACTTGCCGTGGTCGACCAGGTCCTGGGTGGCGCGGTTCCAGCCGTGGGTGATGTTGTAGTCGTAGTAGTCGTCGTAGGCGGCGTTCCAGTCCACCCGCAGGTTGTCGTTGCGCCAGGCGAGGGCGCCGTAGAAGGCGTCGAAGTTGTTCTCGACGTTGTCGTAGAAGTCTTCCTGGCGCTGGCGGGTGATGCTCACCCGGTAAGCCAGGTTGTCCGTCAGCGGGCCGGTGTTGTCGATGCTGAACTTGGTGGCATCGCGTGATTCGCCATCGGGGATCCAGCTGCCGATTTCGCCGCTGAGCTTGGTGCGGAAACGGTTGAAGTCGGGCTTCTTGCTCAGGTAGTTGACGTAGCCGCCACTGCCGCTGACCGAGCCGTAGGTCACCGACGAAGGCCCGGCGACGATGTCGGCGCCTTCGTAGGCATTGAAGTTGGCCGGGTGGCGCACCCCGTAGGCGCGCTGGCCATCCTGGAACACCTCGGTGTTCTGCCCGCGCATCTGCGGGGCAATACCGGCGTTCTGACCACCGCCGCGGGTGATGCCGGGGGCGTACTTGACCAGGTCGTCGGAGCTGCGGATCGGGTCGTTGGCCAGTTGTTCGGCGTTGATCTGGGTGACTGAGCGCGGGGTGTCCAGCACTTTGGCTTCGAGGCCGCCGTAGATCGAGGCG
>NZ_JAFBKA010000099.1:0-390 GCF_022760795.1 Pseudomonas sp. BP01 | reverse complement strand
GGAAAAGACGCGCCGAACGTCTGGTCAGGGCGAGTGGCCATCCCTACACCATCGTCAGGCCCGGCTGGTTTGACTACAACAATGATGATGAGCACAAAATCGTTATGCTGCAGGGCGATCGACGCCATGCGGGAACCCCGGAAGATGGCGTGATATCCCGAGAGCAAATCGCCCGGGTTCTGGTCAGCGCCCTGAGTAACGATGCGGCAAAAAATAAAACGTTCGAACTGGTGGCTGAACGAGGGGAAGCACAGCAGGATCTCACCCCTCTGTTTGCCGAGCTGCAAACGGATAATCGCCAAAAAAATGATGGGATTTTAGATATGGACAATATGCCCCTCAGTGAAGAACCTGAGTGCATTATTAACGAGCTGAACCAGTATGCACACA
>NZ_JAFBKA010000098.1:0-392 GCF_022760795.1 Pseudomonas sp. BP01 | reverse complement strand
GCATTCACCTGAGAAAGCGACGGCGCACGATATTCTTGAACCCCGTAACGACCGGGCGGTGAAAACCGCCGATCTGCTGTTCGGGCGGGCAAGGCCACTGGATGAAACCGCCGCGGGCCGGGCAGCCCTGCAGCAGTCCGGTCTGGCACAGGGAAGTTCACCGGGAAAATTCATTTCTCCGGGGAAAAAGTACCCTCAGCCGCATGTGGCGCTGCCGGCATTTGATAAAAACGGGAAAGCCGCCGGTATCTGGCTCAGCCCGCTGACCGATCGGGACGGACGGCTGGAGGCTATCGGCGGAGGGGGACGAATTATGGGCAATGAAGACGCCCGGTTCGTGGCGCTGCAGAACAGCCGCAACGGAGAAAGCCTGCTGGCCGGGAATATGGGGG
>NZ_JAFBKA010000097.1:0-393 GCF_022760795.1 Pseudomonas sp. BP01 | reverse complement strand
ACCTGAACAGTACAACGCAGTTCCTGTACAACGGCGTGCACCTGATCGAGCTGGAAGTGAAGATGAAGCTGGGCGAGTACTACGCCTTGCAGAGTTCCCACCTGCGCGAGTTGCAGCACAAGGCCAACGCCTCGATCGCCGAGGCCAGGGACCGGATGCATCGCAACATTGATGACATCGACATTCATTCAACCAAGGCCTGGAACAAGGTGCGACCGATCATCCAGCACGGGCTGATGAGCCTGGCCGTGCTCGACCCGCGGTTCACCAACACCATGATCAGTGTGTCGGTGTGGGTCGAGGGTACAGCGGCGGACGTGCATGGACGGTTGTTTGAGGAAGCCAACATGAAGGTAACTCAGGCAAGCAGCTTGGCGCAGCGTACCTTGGTGG
>NZ_JAFBKA010000096.1:0-394 GCF_022760795.1 Pseudomonas sp. BP01 | reverse complement strand
AAGCAATAAATATCACTGATAAAAAGGCATTTAAGCGCGAAAACATCGTCAGTATCTCATTTTTACAGTAAAAACATCGTTATTAAGCCTGCCTTCTTTTATCTCATATCCTGTAAATGGTAGCCTTCGCGCCACAAATACCTGGCTGATCACCAGAAACAGACTGTTGAACTAAAAATACCCACCTCGAAAGTGGATTATTGCAATTGGGATCGCGATCACTGATGCATTTACCAGATAAATGTATCTTTCCGCCCCACTTGTTGCGGAGAAAATCATTAAAAAACCGTAATCAAACACATTTAATATTACTTAATTGATTTTAATCATTATATTTGGTCGCTTCCTCCAGGAGATACAGATGGAAACCACTCAAACCAGCACTATCGTATCG
>NZ_JAFBKA010000095.1:0-397 GCF_022760795.1 Pseudomonas sp. BP01 | reverse complement strand
TCCGAGCACTGCCGCCACAAGATCTTCAACGCCAGCTGGACCATCGACGGCCAGGAGCAGGACCGCTCGCTGTTCCGGATGATCAAGAACACCCACCAGCAGACTCCGCAGCACACGCTCAGCGCGTACAGCGACAATGCCGCGGTGATCGAAGGCCATCCGGCCTCGCGCTATCGCCCCGATCCGGCCAGTGGCGAATACCGCCGCGAGCCGCAGGTGCCCAGCGCGTTCCAGATCAAGGTGGAAACGCACAACCATCCGACCGCGATCGCGCCGTTCCCGGGTGCCTCGACCGGTGCCGGTGGCGAGATCCGCGATGAGGGCGCGACCGGCCGTGGCGGCAAGCCGAAGGCGGGCCTGACCGGCTTCTCGGTCTCGCACCTGCGCATCCCCGAGC
>NZ_JAFBKA010000094.1:0-399 GCF_022760795.1 Pseudomonas sp. BP01 | reverse complement strand
GTGCCCATGCCCCCATCCAGAACCAAAATACGTTTTTTTAACTGCTGATGCAGTTGTTCAACTTTGCTGCTCACACTCGCTCCCGACAACGCTCAACCAGACCGAAAAAACTCAACGGACCATACTGGCATAAAGCACCAGAGCGGAAAAGAGAACGACGGGCAATATGAGACATGTTCAGCTTCACTCCTCCGATCAGTCCGGTTGTGATTGCAAATCCGAAAAATAAAATGAAAACTATTTCCACGATACAGAAAAAAGGAATCTGCGATGGCCACTCCCGTTCCCGCTAAGCGCGGCAGAAAACCCGCGACGCCCGCCGCCCCCCAGGCTGGCGGCCAGGTTCAGTCGCTCACCCGTGGATTAAAATTGCTTGAATGGATTGCTGAGTCTCACAGC
>NZ_JAFBKA010000093.1:0-399 GCF_022760795.1 Pseudomonas sp. BP01 | reverse complement strand
CACCAATATCACGCCGGCGCTGACGCTCGGCTGCGGCGCCGTTGGCGGCGGTTCCAGCTCCGATAACGTCGGCCCGATGAACCTGCTCAACATCCGCCGGGTCGGCTACGGCGTACGTTCCATCGATGAACTGCGCGCGCCGGGCAGCCGCCCTGAACCGCAGCCGACCATCATCACGCCGGCAGCTAACCCGCAACGCAGCATTCTCGACGACGTGCGCTTCACCTCTCCTGGCGCCGCGACCCCCGTCGCGACCACCGGCAGCGCAGGGGCAGATAACCGTTTTGCTGTCGCCGCCGTCGAAGCGGAAGGCGAGATCAACGAGCAGAACGTGGAACGCATCATCCGCCAGGTGCTTGAGCGCTTAGGCCAGTAACGCATTGAAATAAGGCGATAAAA
>NZ_JAFBKA010000092.1:0-407 GCF_022760795.1 Pseudomonas sp. BP01 | reverse complement strand
GCGCAGAGTGGGTGGGTTATCGGGGCCAGTGTTTGTCTTCTTTCGTCTCAGACTCGGTGGACGTTTGCCGCTGATGCCAGGCCGCAGTTCCGCCAGACGGATACAGGTGAGTGCGCTTACTGAACGGTTTTCTACGCAAGACGCGGGTCAGGAAAACGGCAAATAACGCGAGTCTCAAGAGCAAGCGCTGAAAACGAGGAGAGGGGAATACGCAACGCAAAGGAGAGCGGGGGCAAAAGCGATACCCCCGGCTTGCCGTTGATTAGTGGTTATCGTCCTGCGGCATATGGCGATAGATGTACACGCCGCTCAACAGCGTGAAGACCAGCGTCAGCGCCGTCAGGCCGAAGACCTTGAAGTTGACCCAGATATTCTGCGGCAACCAGAAAGCGATATAGATATTGGCC
>NZ_JAFBKA010000091.1:0-408 GCF_022760795.1 Pseudomonas sp. BP01 | reverse complement strand
CCGGGTTGAAGCTCACCACCGGCACGATGAAGTCGGCCGGAATCAGCTGGGTGCCCTGGTGCAACAACTGGTGGTAGGCATGCTGGCCGTTACAGCCAACCCCGCCCCAGATCACCGGCCCGGTATCTGTCTTCACCGGGGTGCCGTCCTGCAGCACGCTCTTGCCGTTGGACTCCATGTCCAGCTGCTGCAGGTGCTTGGTGATGTTGCGCAGGTAGTGGTCGTACGGCAGGATCGCGTGGCTGTTCGCGCCCCAGAAGTTGCCATACCACACACCCAGCAGGGCCAGCAGCACCGGCATGTTCTTGTCGAACGGCGCGGTCTGGAAGTGCTGGTCCATGGTGTGGGCACCTGACAGCAGTTCCTTGAAGTTGGCGGTGCCGATGGCCAGGGCAATGGGCAGGCCGA
>NZ_JAFBKA010000090.1:0-409 GCF_022760795.1 Pseudomonas sp. BP01 | reverse complement strand
CCAGGTCGTTGGCCAGGGCGGTATTGATGTGCACGGTGAAGGTCGGTTTGACGTTTTCCGCTACCGAGGTCTGGTCGGCCGTGATGGTGACCTGTACCAGGTCGCCCTGGTTGCCAGTGCCCGGAGTGCCCGAACCTGGTTCGTCGGTGACGGCGGTGCTGACCGGGGTCTTGTCCAGGGTCAGTTGCTCGAACTTGCCGACGTCCGCGCCGGTGACCGACTGGATGGCCTTCACGACCGCAGCGTTAGTGCCGGTGTAGACGTTGTCCGGAGCCGTGACAGTCGCAGTGCCGGTTGTACCGTTAGCCGGGATGGTGATGGTGGTTTTGCCATCGTCCAGGGTAAAGGTCAGCGCCGCGTGCTTGTCGATCGGCAGGCCGTCTTTGTTGGTCAGCGTCACGGTGTAGGT